>NZ_JBQKEH010000002.1:0-166208 GCF_052121415.1 Collinsella sp. LCP19S3_D5 | reverse complement strand
TCGAAGAGCTCGACGGCCCGCCTCCTGGACTCCAGGTCGTGCTTCACCCTGAGGTCTATACTCATGGAAAACCTCCCATTTCCCGATGTCCAAGAAATGGGAGGCAGTTCAACTGCCCCTTCGTGGTGGTTTTTCGTTCTATGCCAAGGAGATTCATGTTCAATATCGTACTGTATGCGCCCGAGATTCCGGCTAATACGGGTAATATCGGCCGTACCTGCGTGGTCACCGGCGCCCGCCTGCATCTGGTGGAGCCACTGGGCTTTTCGCTCGACGACAAAACGGTGCGTCGCGCCGGCCTGGGCTACTGGCAAAACTTGGACGTGACGACTTATGCCAGCTGGGAGGATTTCCTTGTGCGCAATGACCTCTCCCCCGCCGACGACCGCTTGCATCTGCTGACCAAAAAGGCACGCCGAACCTATGCGCAAAGCACTTACCGTGACGGCGACTATTTGGTCTTTGGCAGCGAAAGCTCGGGGATTCCCGAAGGGCTGCTCGCCGCAGCGCCCGAGCGCTGCGAGCGCATCCCCATGCTGCGCGATTGTGACTCACTCGACAACGCCGAGGCCTGGGAAGCCCACGAGGAATCGCTCGGACATACCGAGGGCGGCCATGAGGCCATCCTTCGGCAGGATATCTGCGGCAACTTCGTCAATCCGGACGACTACCGCATCAGCGCACTCAACCTCTCCAACAGCGCCGCCATCGTCCTCTACGAGGCCTTGCGCCAAACAGGTTTTGCTGGCATGTAGCAAACCTGCCATTTGGAGACGGGGTAGAAATGGTAGATTTTCAAACCCTCTAACCCTTGAGAAATTGGTTTTGGCATCAAAGCGACAAAGGGCTGCCCCTTTGTCGCTTTGCCTATAGATTGCGGCCGGTAATGCTCTTGGAGCAGGCCGCGATGTCCCCCGGCGTGCCGGCGCAGACGACTTGCCCGCCCGCATCGCCACCGCCCGGCCCCATGTCGATCACATAATCGGCATTGCGGATAAGGTCGAGATCGTGCTCGATCACGATAACCGTGGCGCCCTTGGCGACGAGGCCGTCAAACACGTTCAGCAGCACCTGAACATCGAGCGGATGCAGGCCGATCGTGGGCTCGTCGAATACGAATACGGCATCGTCCTGCACGCGGCCCATCTCGCTCGCAAGCTTTAAACGCTGCGCCTCGCCGCCCGAAAGCGCCGGCGTGGGCTCACCGAGTGTAAGATAGCCCAAGCCCAGGTCGTGCAAGGTCAGCAAGCGCGCCTGAACCTTCTTGAGCCCCACCGTGGCGTCGAGAGCCTCGTCCACGCTCATGGACATGAGCTGCGGCAACGCAAGCTTGCTCCCGTCCTTGCCCTCGCGATGGATATGCGACGCCGTGTCTGCATAACGTGAGCCGCGACATGCCGGGCAGGTGATCTCGACATCGGGCAAAAACTGCACGTCGAGCGATATCGAGCCTGTGCCATCGCACGTAGGGCAGCGCAAGGCACCGGTGTTGTAGCTAAAGGCACCCGCCTTGTAGCCGGCTGCCTTGGCCTCGGGCGTACGGGCGAAGGCACGACGCAACTCATCATGGATGCCGGCATATGTCGCTACCGTCGAGCGCACGTTGGCGCCGATAGGTGTAGCGTCAATCAGGTTTGCGCGTGCGATACCCTCGGCGTCGACCCAGCGCACATGGCTTGGCAGGCGCTCGCCAGCTGCCTGGGCCTTAAGCGCCGGGATGAGTGTCTCGAGCACCAACGTCGTCTTACCCGAACCCGAAACGCCCGTCACCGCGACAAGGCGACCGCGCGGTATATCGACTTCGAGCGGTTTGACGGTATGGATGGCATCGGTTGCCATGCGGATGTGGCCCTGATCGAACATTTCCTCGTCAGTCACCTGCGGACGCATACGCTTGGGGTCTGCGCGCAAAAACGGGGCGATGCGGCTGCCCTGCGATTGTTCGACCTCGTCCACCGTGCCAGCGGCAATCACATTACCGCCGCCTGCTCCGGCAACGGGGCCCATCTCGACCAGATAGTCGGCTTCCACCAGCACACGTGTATCGTGGTCGACAACAACCACGGTGTTGCCGTCATCCACCAGATCGCGCATCACGCCCACTAAGCCGTCGACATTGGCAGGATGCAAGCCGATTGAAGGCTCGTCCAACACATAGAGCACGCCCGTCGATCGGTTGCGCACCACGCGGGCGAGCTGCACGCGCTGACGCTCGCCCGTGGAGAGCGTGGCGCCGGCGCGATCGAGCGAAAGGTAGTCGAGACCCAGATCGACCAGGCGACGGGCCGCGCTCAAAAACGAATCGCAGATATCCATCGCCATGGGCCGCATCTCGGCCGGCAAGGATACGGGCACCCCGTGCACCCACTCAATCGCCTCGCCCAGCGTCATGGCCGCGGCCTGCGCCAGATTGATACCGCGCACCTGGGGCTGGCGGGCGGTCTCAGAGAGACGCGTGCCGCCACAGTCACGACATGGCCCCTCGCGCAAAAAGCGCGCCACGCGTTTTAAGCCCTTGTCGTCCTTAACCTTGGCGAGCGCGTTCTCAACGGTATAGACGGCGTTGTAATAGGTGAAGTCGAGCGGCGTGGCACCCTCGCCGTTTTTGGGAACGTAGAGAATGTGCTTCTTAACCGCTGGACCGTGGAACACAATGTCGCGCTCTTGAGGCGTGAGCTGGTTAAACGGCACGTCGGTGCGCACGCCCATCTCGCCTGCCACCTGCTTCATCAGGTCCCACATGAGCGTGCCCCAGGGAAGCACCGCGCCTTCGTTGATGGTCTTTGACTCATCGGGCACCAGGCTCGCCTCGTCTACCTCGCGCATGACACCGGTGCCGCCGCAGGTAGGGCACGCGCCGCCGCTGTTAAAGGCAAGGTCCTCGGCACCCGGCGCGTAGAACTCACAGCCGCACTCGGGGCACGTGAGCGACAGGCCCGCGGCCACGTTAAGGCTCGGCTCCACGCGCGTCCCGCAATGCGGGCACACGTGATGGGCGCAACGGCTAAAGAGCAGACGCAGGCTATTGTTGAGCTCGGTCATGGTACCAAAGGTCGAGCGCACACCCGGCACGCTGGGACGCTGATGCAATGCGAGCGCCGCCGGTACGTGCAGCACCTCGTCTACCTGGGCATGTTCGGCCTGCGTCAGACGACGGCGGGTATAGGTGCTAAGCGCCTCCAGGTAGCGACGCGAGCCCTCGGCGTAAAGAACGCCCAGTGCCAGCGAACTCTTGCCCGAACCCGATACGCCAGCAATACCCACGAGCTTTCCCAGCGGAATATCGATATCGATGTCCTTGAGGTTGTGCACACGCGCGCCACGTACCTCTATAGCCTGCGGGCTCATCTTCTGTTCCGTCACCTTTATCACCCTACTCATGCCATAAAACGCGGTCGCGGATGTACTCGCCCAGCATGGGCACGGTAAACCGGACGAGGCCGTATCCGGCAGCCTCGATGACGCGCTCGCGAATCAGGCTTGCGCGATATTTACTCGCCCAGCTTTGGGTGCGGTCGCAGCGCCCAATGATGTCAGCCATGCGCGTCGGCTTGCCCCCATCAGCCGCCATGGCCTCAATAAAGAGGCGCTGCGGACTGCGCAACCCGTAATACAAGGGAGCGTCCACTGCTTCATAGAACTCGGAGATGGCATCGGCGTAGCCAGCCTCGACATCGCACACTTCAATGACCCGCGAGTCACGCCGGACAGCAGACCTCCACATGTAATATCCCACCAGCTGAACCATATAGGGATGCCCCATGCTCTTGCGCGCCGCAAGGTCCGCCGTCTCCGCATCAACGCAAAGACCAGTGCCTTTGACCGTCTGGATATATGAATCGCGCACTTTGGGCAAAGAAATCGCCCCCAGCGTACGCTGCTGGGCGCGGCGCAAAAACGTTACGCTCGGCTCTTCGAGCAAGTCATCAACCATGCTGGGCAAGCCGGCAAAAACCAGCGCAAGACCGCGCTGGTCGCTATCGGGCAAGCCCGTAGCATCCTGGTCTCCGAGCACCTGCTGATAGAGAACGGCCAGCGCCGCCAGCTCCTCGATAGATGCCGATTGGGCCTCGTCAATCGCAAACAGTAAGCCCTTTCCCGGCCCGAGTTTCTCGAGGCGTTCGTTGACTAACCCGCGCAACGTCTCGCCTTTTGCCCGCGCCGCCTCGACCGACATTCGGCCAAACGACGGCCCGAACTCCATTGACGTCACAACGGGTTTATTCGAGCGAAGCGCGTCGGCCAAGCGGTCGCATAGGCCAAGCGAGGCGGAATCGGAGACAACCGCCCATCCGCGCTCGCTAGCTAAACGCTGCAGCTCCCGCAAGAGAACTGTTTTGCCACAGCCGCGGTTTCCCGTAATGAGCATGAGCCTGCCCGGCGCTCCGGCGCCGTTATCGAGCCCTTCCTCGAAATCTTCGGTGACCGACTCGCGGCCGATGAGTATCGGAGGCCGCTTGCCAGCCGTGGGCTTAAAGGGATTTGGATTCATGTCGGCCTCCTCGGATTGGCAAACCCTGGTAACAGTTATACCAACTTATACCGAGTTATACCAACAGGATGCGACAAAGAGACTGACCCTCTATCACCTATGGCGGAAAACTCGACGTCCGCCGCTCGCCAGGGGCGGAAGGTGGCAGGATCGACCTTTACGTGGGCTGCCTCGGGGACGTCGTACCACTTGACAGTGTAGCCAGCGCCGTGAGAGCAAAAGACCGAGTCGGGCGTGTTGGGTAGATCGGCCTCGGGCTCATAGGCGACAGTCTCGATGACGCGCTCGGCATCATGGCATGCCGCATAACCGGCAAACTCCAGGTACAGATGCCCGCGACCGCTCGTGTAGGCGGCCACCTCCAGCGCATAATCCTGCACCTCAGATGCCGGCACGCGACCCACAAGCTTTGCCCGTTCGCCCGCCATCGTCGGCGGCTCGTACTCGGCACCCATGCGCGTGGCGTCTGACAACGCCCTGCCCACACACTCCCCCGGCACCTCGAGCTCAAAGCGATACCACGGCTCCAACAGCACCGCCGCGCCGGCCTCACGCGCCTGCATGAGCCCCTGGCGAATCGCGCGGTACGTGGCCTGGCGAAAGTCGCCGCCCTCGGTGTGTTTGGCATGCGCGCGACCGCCCGTGAGTGTAATGCGCACATCGGTAATGGGCGAGCCGGTCAGCACGCCCAGGTGATCGCGCTCCATGGCGTTGGTGAGCGCCAGGCGTTGCCAGTTAAGATCGAGCTCGTCGGTCGAAGTCACGGTGCCAAACTGCACGCCCGAACCCGCCGGCAACGGCTCTAGGCGCAGATGCACCTCGGCATAGTGGCGCAGCGGCTCAAAGTGGCCCACGCCCTCGACCGGCTGCGAAATGGTCTCCTTATAGAGAATGCCGCCGGGCTCAAACGAAATCGAAAGGCCAAAGCGATCGGCCAACACCCGCTGCACGACCTCGAGTTGCACGGCGCCCATCAGCTGCAGGTGAATCTGCTCCAGATGAGTATTCCAGCTTACGCCGAGCATGGGGTCTTCGTCCGCCAACTCAGTCAGCGCTTTAAACACCGCATGGACATCGTGTTCACCCGGAAGCACCGTATAGGTGAGGACCGGAGCGATGACGGGCGCATCACACACGGGCTCCGCACCCAAGGCGTCCCCTGGGCGAACGTGCGCAAGACCCGTCACGGCACAAATACCGCCAGCAGCAACTTCTTGGGCAAGCTCATACTTTTCGCCGTTATAGATGCGCACCTGATCGACCTTCTGCTCCCATACCTCGGCACCGGAACGTCCGCTGATCATCTGTTTTGCACACAGCGTGCCGCCGGTCACTTTAACCCATGCCAAGCGCTCGCCGCGATCCCCGCGGCTGACACGATAGACGCGCGCGGCAAACTCCGGAATCCATATCTGTTCGCGCATCAGCACGCATATGCCATCCAGCAGCTCGCTCACGCCCTGGTCCTTGAGCGCCGAGCCGGCAAAGCAGGGAAAGAGCTTGCGCTCGGCAACCATGCGCGACAGAGTTGCGACGGAAAGCTCACCTGCCTCAAGAAACTCCTCGAGCGCCGCCTCGTCCAACGCAGCAGCGTCCTCCTGAACGGCGCCGCCCTCCAGCAGTTCGTTGGCATCCAGGCAGCCTTCGGAAAGACGCCGCCCAAGTTGTGCCAGCAAAACATCGCGGCCGGGATTCTCCAAATCGATTTTGTTGATATAGATGAACGTCGGAATGTCATAGCGTTCAAGCAGGCGCCACAGGGTTTCGGTGTGCCCCTGCACGCCGTCGTTGGCGCCCACAACTAAAATCGCGTAGTCGAGTGCGCGCAGCGTGCGCTCCGCCTCGGCAGAAAAATCGACATGCCCCGGTGCATCCACGAGCATGACGCGGGTATCACCGTGGTCGAGCACGGCCTGCGACGAGAAAATCGTAATGCCGCGCTCGCGCTCGATCGCGTTAGTGTCCAGATGCGAATCGCCATCGTCCACGCGGCCGCGCTTACGAATGCGACCCGCATCGAACAGCATGGCCTCGGCCAGCGTGGTCTTGCCAGCATCGACATGCGCCAAGATTCCAACGACCGCTTGCTTCGACATGGCTCTCCTCTTATTGCAAGCCCGTCGCACGCGGAAACGGGCGCTCTCATTCCACACTGGATGATACAATTTACGGGCCGGCGGGCGAAGCGGGCCCTATCCCCCGACCGAGCTCATCGCCCCGCGTTGCCGTGCGGCGATTTTCGTAGGTTCGCGCCTTGCGAAAGCCGGCACCTCCCCTTTTTGCCTGCCCGGGCTCATCCGGGGCGGCAACAACGCGAACCCCACAACAGCGAGGAGTCACCATGAAGACATTGCTCAACGAGTTCAAGGAATTCATCAATCGCGGCAACGTGATGGACATGGCCGTCGGCGTGATTATCGGCGGCGCATTCACCGCCATCGTGACCTCACTTACCGATAACATCATCAACCCGCTTATCTCCGTGATTGCCGGCGGTAGCGCTACCGAGATCTCGGGGCTGGTGGTGCCGGGCACTAATATCGACTTTGGCGCCTTTATCGGCTCGTGCATCAATTTTTTGATTGTGGCGGCAATCGTCTTTGCCATCGTCAAGGCATTCAACAAGGCGCAGGAGATCGGCGACAGGCTCGCCGGTGCCACCGCCGAGGAAGCCGCACCGGCGCCCGTCTGTCCGTATTGCCTGGAAGAGGTGCACGAAGGCGCGACCAAGTGTTGCCACTGCGGAAGCGAGCTGCCCCAAGCGTAGGTGCCTTAGAGCCGACAGCGAGCGACATCTACCACCTTGCAAAACAGCGCAGAGATCAAAAATGGCCCCACCCGGGGCCATTTTCGCTTACATGGAGCGTAGATACGCGCCCCCGCTCTTATGCCTCGCGCAGCCAGTCAAACGCAACACGCGGCGTGCCGTCCGACACATACACAACGCCGGCACGCTCAAACCCCGCTTTAATACTCGCGCCCTGCATGGGCAGGTTGTCCCGATGCGTATCGATACGCAGATGGTCGGCACGCTCTTTGGCAAAGGCGAACATCGCAGCCGCGATACCGTGCACGGTGCCGTCGGACGCCACACGGTGCAGCACGGCGTACGGAGTGTCGCTGCGCCATTGCCCGTCCTCAATTACGTCATAGCACTCGTCCGGGCCCGATAAAAAGGCAAACGTCGCCACCACGCGGCCGTCGACTTCGCACACATAGCTACCACCGGCGGCGATATCGGCAGCCAGCTGCTCGGCAGAAGGCGTGCCCTCGGGCCACTGCGTGGCGTTGCCATGCGCGCGCATAAAGGCACGGGCCGCGTCATAGATAGCCATGACGGCGGGAATGTCGGTATCGAGGGTTTTTCTGATCATCACGCAGCGACCTCACGTTTATTGGTATCACTTTGATTGAGCAATGATACCAGCGTTTGAAGAGGGGCGAGAAGCAGATGGGAAGCAAAAAGCGAGCCGCCTGGTCAAAGGCCAAAAGCGAGTTTTTGGGCGCTGCCACCGGCGGCGATATGAGCGACCTGTTTGCGCGCGAGGATGAGCGCCGCGACGCCCTGGACGCCGAGCGCGATGAAGCCTGGCGCTACAAGTCGTGCGAGCGCAAAAACCGTTACGGCACACGCGCCGAGGCCGAGGCCGTTATGGCCGACTGCGAAAACCGCGGGCGGCGTGGTTTGGCCTGCTACAAATGCGAATACTGCGGTGGCTGGCACCTGACGTCGCACCCTTGGAAATAGGCCCCGCATCGGCACGGCACTGACGGAGCGCCAACCATCGCACGAAAGCTACGGGCGCGGCGGCACCAAAACATCGTAACGAACGGCCTTGCCCGCAAGTTGATAGCTCGGCTTAACGCCGGCAAGCAGCGGCCCCTTCACCGGCCGCTTGATAACGACCTTGCGCGGGTGCACCGCAAGCGCAGCTTCGACCAGCGTCTCCTCATCGGCACACGGCTGTTCCAGATGATGCAAGAGTTGGAACTTCTTTTTAACCGCCGCGCTCTTTGTGCGCTCGGGAAACATGGGGTCCAGATACACCACGTCGGGAGCGGTGAGCTCGCCCTGCCCGATCAACTCAGTTATATGGTGAAGGGCTGCAATGCTGTCCTCGCCCGCATGTAAGCGCATGCGGGCCACGGCAGTCGCAAGCGCCGGATCATCTGCCGCGCGATCCAAGGCATCCTTGAGGAGCGCCGCGATCACGCAATCCTGCTCATACAGATCGACGGTAAAGCCCGCAGCCGCCAGCAGCAGCGAATCCTCGCCAAAGCCTGCCGTGGCATCAATCGCCCATGGGCACTCGACGCCTTTTGCGCGCGCAGCCTTTACCAACAGCTCTTGCTGCAGACGGCCCTGTTTGAGCCGTGGCAGCATGCGGACAAAATCGGCACGCAACTCCATCGTGCCGTCGGTGAGCGTGAGGCCCGCGGACTTCCCGGTCAGCTCAAGCCCCGCGGCCCGAGCAACAGAAAAGGGATCGACGACGCCCATGGGTACTCCTTAACAAGCAAAATGAATACGTGAGCGCCGTTTATGCCAGCACCCAACCGTCCGCTATTGTCCCACATGCGACATGGCCCACAGCATCCCAATGCAAAGCACCGCCATCAAACCCGTGCACACGGCAGCGATCACAGAATCACCCATGCGCCTTCCCAACGACCGCGGCTCATGCACTCGCCCTGCTCCGTACATCATGGCTCCTCCTTAAGAACAGCTCCTTGTTACGGTCTCATCATCGCAGCGCCGCACATGAGCTGCCATCGATTTGGCTTACGTCCAGCTTTCCTTTTTGAAAGGTCGGATTGGGCTGCGCGGGCTCAAAGCGCTTTCAGGCGCACGCATCGCTGCGTTGAACTACAATGTGCTTCACCATATGTGCAACACATGGGCTACGCCAGATCGGCGTACTCGTATCGAAAGGACCAGCCATGAGCTCCGCTCGCAAGACTCTCAAAATCCTTGCCCTCATCTACTTTGTTTTGGGCATCGCCAGCCTCGTCATCACCGGCATCGGTATCGCCAGGGGCAGCCTCGATTCCACGTACGGGTCGAACGCCATGCTCGCCGCGGTCGTGCTTGTCGTCAAGGGCATTGTCGATCTTTCCGCAGGTGTTGCGGGCATCAAGGGCGCCAACAAGCCCTCGCAGGTGGATAGCGCGTTTAAGCTCGGCATCGTTGCCGCCATCGCCACGATTGCGCAGGCCGTGCTCACGCTTCCCGCACTCGGCGGCAGCGCCGTCAATATCGGTGCCTTTGTCATCGTGGTCTACGACCTGTTCTTTGTTCAGCAGGCGCGCGCCGTTAAGGCCGAGAACAAGGACCGCCTGTAGGCACTCGCTTCTCATAACCCCTGCAGCCAAGCAACTAACATGGGCCATCGCGCAGTAACGCGGTCGGCCCTTTACATTTGCCCAGATAAAACCTGCCAAAATAAACCTGTCCCTTTTTGGCAGGTTGGTTAGCTGTGGCGGTACTCGGCAATGATGAAGTCGATGTCAGTTTTAAGGGTGTCCAGGTTTGCCAGGCGCTCTTTGTCGGTAGGGCGTGTGCGGTAGTAGTACGGCGTCATCTGGAACACCGCCTCGATGTCGGCCTGGGTCTGGAGCGTAATATTCGCGGACACCCGCTGTGTGCCGACCAGTTTAAGCTCCATCGTCTTCGGAAGCTTTTCGTCGTTGAGGTACGGCGTGTCGTAGAGCACCTCCTTGAGCCCAAAGAGATGACGGGCACCCGGTACCACGGTGTAGAGCGAACCCTCCGGCGCCAACACGCGGGCAAACTCGCGCTCGTTAAAGGGAGCAAAGAGCTCGGTCACCATATAGAAGGCGCCATCGGCCACTGGGATGTCTTTCATGTTGGCCACAAAATAGGTCGCATCGCCGCGCTTGGCGGCCAGGCGTACCATTTCTTTGCCCAGGTCAAAGCCATAAGCGTCCACGCCCGGCACCGCGCCCATGGCGCTGGTGTAGTAACCATCGCCGCAGCAAATATCGAGCAGCGTCATGGGACCGCCTGTAGACGCAGCACGCCCAGAAACCCGTTTGCGCACCAGCTCGACCATTGCATCGCGCAGCGGCGCATAGTAGCCACGGTTCAAAAAGTCACGACGGCTGCGTGCCTGCGACTTGGGATCGCCCATGGAGTCGCCGCTCTTGGACGAACGTAGCAGATATAGATAACCCTCGCGCGCACGGTCAAACCGGTGTCCGCCCGCGCATGCAGCACCGCGCTCGTCGTCCACCAACGGCTCATGGCAAACGGGACACAACAACATGGCAACTCCTTAGCGCGAACAACACAACGTACACCATTGTCGCACGCCTTCCCCACCTAGTCATTGGGGACGTTCTTGAATGACTAGTCGTTTAAGAACGCCCCCAATGACTAGGTGATTAGGAGTATCATCGTCTGCGCAAATAAGCACGAAATAGCACGTTAGAGATTGAGAGCGTATGGCTGATACCGCATCTAAGCACATCGACATGACCACCGGCTCACTGTGGCGCAATATCCCCCTGTTCGCCTTGCCCGTGGCCGCCACGAGCATCTTGGAGCAGCTGTCAAACCTCATCGCCACGGTCATTATCGGTAACTTCTCGGGCGACCAGGGAACCCTCGCCATGGCGGCAGTCGGCTCCAATGTTCCGCTTACCAGCCTTATGCTCAACCTGTTTATTGGCATGTCGCTTGGCTCCAACGTGGTCATCGCCAACGCTATCGGCCGCAACGATCAGAATATGGTCAAACACGCCGTCCATACCTCGATTTTAATGGCGCTCGTGGGCTTTGTCGTCATCGCTCTGGGCGAGATCTTTGCCGAGCCCATGCTCGCCGCGCTCAACGTTCCCTCCGAAACCATGCCGCTCGCTTCGCTCTATCTACGCGTCTTTTTGCTCAGCATGCCCTCGATCTTGCTCTACAACTTTGAGGCCGCGATCTTCCGCTCCGTCGGCATCACCCGCATGCCGCTGCAAGCGCTTGCCGTGTCCACCGTCCTCAACATTGGCCTGGACCTCATCTTTGTCCCCGTACTCCACTGGGGCGTCGCGGGTGTCGCCATCGCCACCGTCATCGCCTACACCGTCAGCGCCGCTACACTCTTTATCCGCCTGCTCAAGACCGACTCCGTCGTCCGCGTCACCCCGCGCGACCTTGCTATCGACCCCGTCGCCCTCAAGCGCATCGTCAAGATCGGCCTGCCCGCCGGCATCCAAAGCGCCGTCTTTGCCGTCGCCAACATCATCATCCAGTCCGCCATCAACAGCCTGGGCACCGAGGTCATGGCGGCCTCGAGCGCCGCCATGAGCCTGGAGTACGTGTGCTACAACCTGCTCAACAGCTTTAGCCAGGCTTGCACCACCTTTGTGGGGCAAAACCACGGTGCCCGTCAGATCGACCGCTGCACCAAGACCCTTAAGGTCTGCCTGGTCGAAGGCGGTATCGTCGCGCTCACCACGATTATTGTCATTGTCGGCCTGGGGCGCGAGATCTTGTCGTTGTTCAACAGCGATCCCAACATCGTCTCGATCGGCTATATCCGCGTGTGCTCGATCTTCCCTGCGTATGCCTTTAGCATGTTCTACGAGAACATGTCCGGCTACCTGCGCGGCTTTGGTATCTCGCTCATACCCGCCCTTATCACCATGATCTGCGTCTGCGGCATCCGCTTCTATTGGGTATTCTGCGTGTTCCCGCACTTCCGCACCTTTGCGAACATCATGATGGTCTACCCCATCAGCCTGGGCACCACGGCGTTCTTTATGGTCGTGGCGGTACTACTCTGCCACCCGACACGCACCTATCGCGCCACCCAAGCCAAAGCGACAGCCTGCTAAACACCACGCTCAACGTCACGCCAGTCATTAATTGACAATATGCGAGCTCATGTAGTCGATAAAGTGCCTCGTGGCGATAGGCATGGTGTCCCAGCTGCGCCAGGCTGCCACTACGTCGCGCGAGGGGGCGTGCACGATGGGACGTACGCGAATATCGGCCCGCATGCCCCCAACGGTGCGGTGATACAGCATGCTCACGCCCAGACCCTCCTCCACCATCGCCATAATGGTGTAGTCGTCGGTGACCTCGCTCGTCACGTGCGGCGACAGGCCATGCACCGCGAATGCATCGAGCACGTCTCGTAGACCCCGCTCTTCATGCAGCCGCGGCATAAAGGCAACCGGTGCGCCTTTACAATAGATGCCAACATAGCATTTGCCATAAAGGAGCTCCATGGACACCGCAACTCGCAACCGCAACATAGCAACTTGGTTGGGCGATGCGCCGCAGCCGGTACGTGACACTACGAACCAGCTGCTCGAGCGCATCGCCCTTTTGCGTGCCGAGCAGACCATCTACCCGGCACAAGACGACATCCTCAATGCCCTCGCCTACACGCCGGCCGACCAGGTCAAAGTTGTCATCTTGGGCCAAGATCCTTATCACGGGCCCAACCAGGCCATGGGGTTATCGTTCTCGGTCCCCGCGACGCAAACCAAGTTGCCGCCAAGCCTGCGCAATATCTATAAGGAACTCAAAGCCGATCTGAGTTGTCCCATTCCCGCCACGGGAGATCTGACGCCATGGGCACAACAGGGCGTCCTGCTCCTCAACACTACGCTCACCGTGCGCGAGCATGCCGCGAACTCACACGCCAAGCTGGGCTGGAGTACGCTCACCGACTACGTTATCGAACGCTGCTGCCAGCTACCCCAACCGGTAGTCTTTTTGGCATGGGGCCGCTTTGCCCAGCAGATGGTTGAGGGCAAGCTCGCCGCAATCGGCGCGGGCAAAACAACCGGCAAGTTCTGCCTTGCCTCCACGCACCCCTCGCCGCTTTCGGCCAACCGTGCCACGGCAGAACTCCCCGCTTTTATGGGGTCGCGACCCTTCTCGGCAGCCAATCGGCTACTCGAACAGCACGGCTCGACCCCCGTCAACTGGACTTGTCTCGGCTAAAAATCGATACATCAAAAACGCGCCCGCCGGCTTTCCATCGGGCGCGTTTCCTATTCGGGCCAAATAAATTGTGTGCGGCCGGCCTCGCCGCCATCAATGAGCAGGCTCTGCCCGGTCATAAACCGGTTGGTCACGCCCACAAAGTAGATCCACTCGGCGATCTCTTGGGCGGTTGCCCAGCGTTTAAGCGGTGTAAGCTCCATAATCTGGTTCCACAGGTGTTCGTCTTCCATCACGCAACGGTTGAGCGGCGTGATAACGCCACCCGGGTCCACACTGTTGGCGATGGCCTGCGGTGCCAGGCGGTTTGCAAGGTTCTTGGTGTAGGCGATAACGCCGCCCTTGCTGGCAGCATAGGCGGGAAACTCCGATCCCGTATGCCCACTCGCCGACCCCACATTGACCACGGATTTGATAGCGGGCGCCGGCTTGGCGACAAGCCCCTCCCCCACAAAAGCGTAGCGCTCGGTCACGTTGATGGTGCCACACAGGTTGGCGGCGATATCGTCGACCGAATCCTGCGTACCCGCAACGTTCACGATCACTTGGGGTTCAAGGTCGCCTGGAAACGAGCCCGGCTCGCGGACATCAACAATCAGATGGCGGTAGCGCTCGTGTTCGATCGCCGCCGGCAGCAGATCAAAGCCCACTACCTCGTGGCCCTCGTCCAAAAAGCGCTGCACGCACGCGGCTCCGATACCGCCCGAAGCGCCCGTAATCAAAACCCGCATACTTGCTCCTTAGGCGGTTGCGTGGCGCTTGAGGTACTCGGCGCCCACATTCTCACGCTCCCAGCCGCGCACGACCTTGTAGCCCACGGGGCTCAGGAAGACCTCGCACAGCAGCTCGGCAACAGCGCCGGTCAGCGAGCACATAAGGACCTGTACCCAGGTCCAACCAAAGAACGTGTGGCTCACCACAATGGCAAAGACCAGGTTGTCGATAAACTGGCCAACACCCGTGGACACATAGGAGCGGAAGGCGAAGCTCGCAAAGTTATTCTTTTTGAGCATACGGCCGAGCGACTGGTTGAGCGTGGAGTTAACCACGGCAGAAGCGAGCATTGCCAGCGAAGAGCCCAGCACCACGTACCAGGTGCCGCCGATAGTGGCGTTAAGGGCGGTGTTGACCTCGATCATGCCCGTGTCGTAGTAGGCGCCCCACATACCGGGTGTGAGCGAGCATGCCCAAAAGCACAGGCTCACGGCAAGGTTGACCGCCAGCGCGAGGATAGAGATTTTGATGGATGCCTTGGCGCCAAAGCGCTTGCAGATCATGTCCTGGCACAAAAACGAGACCCAGCTCACCACAAAGCCGCAATCGAGTGCCAGATACGGCAGGCTGATGAGCTCTTTGTTGGCCAGCAGGTTCATCATGATGACGCTCACGAAAAACAGCGAAACCGTTGCCGCGGGAATGCTCCGCAACAGGACCTTGCAGTCCTCCATGACCTTCTTGATCATTATGTACTCCTTTGGTTTTAGGTTTAACGAGCAGGATATCGGACCCGAACTGCTCGGACGCCCCGGTCTTGAGGCGACGGTGGGCATGATAGCCGCTCATGCGGCATCAGGCAAGCAGGCAGCGCGGCAGCCCCGCAGGGCCACCGCGCCGATGCGTTAAAAGACTACGTTGCCAAACTCCGACAGGATAAGGTCGGGGTTGTGGTCGGTTGCCCAATCCACGTTCCACGGGCTCGTAAACAGCAACAGCTTGCCACCGCGCATGTCCTCGACGCGCAGCGTGTCGCGCGTGAGCGAAAGGCCCGGGATATCGATGGTGTCGGGGTCGTTCTGGATCCAGCGAATGTCCGTATAGGGCAGCGGCTGGCGACGAACCTCAACACGGTACTCGGCCTTGAGGCGGCGCTCGAGTACCTCAAACTGTAGCACGCCGACCACGCCCACAATGACGCTCTCCATGCCGGCACCCAGCTCGCGGAAGATCTGGATGGCGCCCTCCTGGGCAAGCTCCTCCATGCCCTTGACGAACTGCTTGCGCTTGAGCGTGTCGACCTGCGTAATGCGAGCGAACATCTCGGGGGCAAACGTCGGGATCTGCGGATACTGCACATGGCGCTTGCCGGAGCACACGGTGTCGCCGACGCTAAAGATACCCGGGTCGAACAGGCCCACGATATCGCCCGCGTACGCCTCGTCCACGATAGCGCGGTCGTCGGCCATCATCGACGTGCCCGTGGCAAGCTTGAGCTTGCGGTTGCCCTGCACGTGGAAGGCATCCATGCCACGCTCGAACTTACCCGAGCAAATGCGCACAAAGGCGATGCGGTCGCGGTGGTTCTTGTCCATGTTGGCCTGGATCTTAAACACAAAGCCGCTAAAGTCGTCGCGGCAGGGATCGACCGGTTCACTGGTAAGCGTATCGGTATAGGCACGCGGCGTCGGGGCCAGACGCAGGAACTCCTTAAGGAAGGGTTCCACGCCAAAGTTGGTAAGCGCCGAGCCAAAGAACGCCGGGCTCAGCTTGCCGCAGGCCACGGCATCCAAGTCGAGCTCGTCGCCGGCGCCATCGAGCAACTCGATGTCGTCCATCAGGTTCTTATGGTTCTCCTCGCCGATGAGCTCATCCATGGAAGAATCGCCCAGCTCGGCCTCGACCTCGGCGACCTTCTTGGTGGCGTTGGCGTGACCGTCGCCCTCAAAGGCAATGACGCGACGGGTCTGACGATCGAACACGCCGCGGAAATTGCGGCCGCTGCCAATCGGCCAGTTCATGGGATACGTATTGATGCCCAGGACATTCTCGATCTCTTCCATGAGCTCAAACGGATCGCGAGCCTCGTGGTCGAGCTTGTTCACAAAGGTGAAGATGGGAATGTGGCGCAGCGTACAGACCTTAAAGAGCTTCTTGGTCTGGGCCTCGACGCCCTTGGCGCCGTCGATGACCATGACTGCGGCGTCAGCGGCCATAAGGGTACGGTAGGTATCCTCCGAAAAGTCCTGGTGACCGGGGGTATCGAGGATGTTGACGCAGGCGCCGTTGTAAGTGAACTGCAGCACCGAGGAGGTGACGGAAATGCCGCGCTCCTTCTCGATGTCCATCCAGTCCGAGACGGCATGCTTGGCCGAGCTCTTGCCCTTGACCGAGCCGGCGGTCTGGATGCTGCCGGTATAGAGCAGCAGCTTCTCGGTAAGCGTGGTCTTACCGGCATCCGGGTGGCTGATGATCGCGAATGTGCGGCGCGACGAGATTTCATCCGACAGGCTTGCCATGCGGATCCTTTCTTGCATTGAGTGCATTACGTCGTTGTAGCCGTACTATTGTAGCCGCGAAATTCCGCTCTAGGGCGCCTATCAGGACAAATTCATCAGTTGGGGCCTGTGTAGCAGTCAATGACGGCACTCCGCAGCAGTTTGTCTCGATCTGTAACATCTAGACGGTTTTTGAACCTCTACCTGTTACAGATTTAGACAAACAGGTGGGCGTCCCAGAAAGATCTCGATCTGTAACATCTAGCAGCCAAAAACTTCTCCAGTTGTTACAGATTGAGACAAACAGGTGGGGCCCACCAGCAAAATCTCAATCTGTAACAGGCAGCCGTCCAAATCGGTTCCAGATGTTACAGATTGAGATGAATGAACGAGCGGACAATCCCTATTTACCTCTTGCATAACTGTGCATAGTGTATATATACTGTGCTTACCGGTTATATACACGTGTAGCCCAACAGCTAAGGAGCCGCTGTGGACATCATCCTATCCAATTCGAGCGACAAGCCCATCTACGAGCAGATAACCTCGCAAGTCAAAGCTCAGATCTTATCGGGCACGCTCGCTGCGGGAGCCAAACTCCCCAGCATCCGTGCACTCGCGAGCGACCTGGGTGTGAGCGTCATCACCACCAAGCGCGCCTACGCCGACCTAGAGCAACTCGGGTTTATCTGCACCGTGCAGGGCAAGGGCTGTTTTGTCGCCGAGGGCAACCAGGAGCTCTTGCGCGAAAACCAGCTATGCCATATCGAAGACCTGCTTGCGAAAGCGGCGAGCCAAGCCGAAGCCTTGGGCGTCACGCGCGACAAACTGCACGAAATGCTCGACCTGGTAGCCCCCGAAACCATGCAGTAGCCATCTGCAAGAAAGGCTATACCATGCAAAACTTGCTTGAACTCAAAGGCATCTCACGCGCTGTAAGCGACCGTTTTTCACTACGCGATGTCACGCTTGCCGTGGAGCCCGGCCAGATTGTTGGCTTTGTGGGCGCAAACGGTGCTGGCAAAACAACGACCATTCGCGCCACGCTCGGGCTTATAAAGCTCGATGCCGGCGAGATGCACCTGTTTGGGCAGTGCTGTGGCGCCGACGTACCCGGTGAAGTGCAGCGCTGCTTGCGCACTCGTGTCGGCCTCGTGCTGGACACGTGTCCTTTCCCTTCCACACTCAAGGTGACCGAAGTTGAGGCACTCGTAAGCCCGGCGTACCCCACCTGGAGCCACGACACCTTCGCCAACCTCATCGACCGATTTGGCTTGGATCCCAAGGCGAAGGTCAAGGACCTCTCCCGCGGCATGGGCATGAAGCTGCAGCTTGCCTGTGCGCTCAGTCACAAGGCCAAGCTGCTCGTTTTGGACGAAGCCACCGCGGGTCTTGATCCCATGGCACGCGAGGAGCTGCTCGATGAGCTGCTTGCCTTTGTCGCCGACGGCCAGCGCAGCGTGCTGCTCTCGAGCCACATTACGTCCGACCTCGATCGCGCTGCCGACCGCATCATTTGCATCGATAACGGCTCGATTGTGTTTGACCTGCCGCGCGAGGACATTACCGACCGCGCCGGCATCGCCCACTGTACCCAAGCGCAGGCCGCCGAGCTTATGGCTTGCGTCGAAGGCGCCCGTGCCGCCCACCACGCTTATAGCGTGGACGTGCTCGTGCCCAACCGTCGCGAAACGCTCGAGGCCTTCCCCGAGATTCCCTGCGATCGGGCAACCATTGACGATTATCTACGCCTCACGCTGAAAGGGGCTTCGAAATGAAACGCGCCTTTATGTCCGAGCTCGCCATCGTTCGCACGCTTGTCCCAAGCATAGCGGGCGTCGGCCTGTTCATATTCGTTGTGCTGACCCTCGCCAACACGTCAGATGGCGACTCCGGCATGAGTGCCGGCGCCTGCGCGCTCAGCGCCATGTCGCCTATCATGGTCATGAGCTCGCTGGCAGGCTTCGACAATCAAAACGGATGGGAGCGTTATCGGGCAACGCTGCCCCTCTCGCGCAAAGACATCATCTGCGCACGCTACCTGAGCATCGTTGTCTTCTCGGCCGTCATGACGTGCGCCGCCACGCTTTTGAGTATCGTCGCCATCCCGCTCTTCAACAGCGCGGGCATTCCTTCGACGGGACAGACGGTCTTTGAAATCGCAATCGCCTCGGCAGCATCGATGCTCATCTCCCTCATGATGGTGTTTTTGGCGCAGCCGCTGTTCTTTCGATTTGGACACATGGAGGCGCTGCGCCTATCCGTTGGCCTGTTTGCCCTGCTCGGATGCCTTGCCATGGCCACGTTGAGTTCCTCCAACCCCATCAGCAACTGGCTTATGTCGATTGCCGGGGCGAATCCCGATCCCGCCGTTCTTGGCTGTCTGTGCGCAGGAACTGCAGTACTGGCGCTCGCACTATGTGTAATCAGCTGCGCTGTCAGCACCAAGGTTTATCGAGTACGCGATCTGTAATCGACGGCTAAAAAAGCTTAGGTGGTACCCCGCATATTTTTTCAATGAAACGAGGCGGCATAGCGTCACCACCGCCCTTCACAGCAGGCCGTCTAGTTCTTGGCAACCAAAAAGACACCGTCAGCATATCGAAGGTGAATACTTTTCCGAGAAGTGAACGAGTAAAAACAGTGCCCTGTAGCATCGACATTTTTAAGGACTCAATTCCTGCGGTTTTTGTCTAAGAATCCTGCAGTTTTGTTCGAAAAAAGTGTGCATGTTCCAGGGGTCCAGATTTACTCGTTCACTTCGCGGAAAACCATTCACCTTCGATTCGAGCCTTAACCAAATGCCCTCTCGAACTATGGCCCCTGTCTCACCACAGCGATATCAAAGCTTCATGGCGGGACGGTATCATCGGACGAGCGCCGTAAATCTGGCGCGGTCGTTCTTTGGGGAGGCATTTCACCCGTGTCGTGGGTCGCAGCAGCATTTGTGTCGGCTTTCTTTGCCGGCGTCACATCAGTCCTGGCCAAATGCGGCATCAAGCAGACCGACTCCGATGTCGCGACGGCCATTCGCACCTGCGTGGTGCTCGTTTTCGCCTGGGCAATGGCGGGCATTTCTGGATCCATTGGAACCATCGGCAGCATCGAACCCAGATCTTGGCTCTTTCTCGTCCTCTCGGGACTCGCTACCGGTGCTTCGTGGATCTGTTACTTTAAGGCGTTGGGCATCGGAGACGTCAATAAGGTCGTACCGGTCGACAAGATGAGTACCGTACTCGCTGCACTGATCGCCATCGTGCTTTTTGGCGAGACGAGCAACCTTGCGGTTAAGCTCGTGGGAACCGCTGTCATCACCCTCGGTACGTTTTTAATGATCGAGAAGAAGCAGTCTGCCGGACCCGAGCGGCAGCAAGACCGGACCTGGCTCGCTTACGCCCTCGGCGCCGCCGTGTTCGCGGCGCTCACGTCCATCCTTGCCAAGGTTGGCATCGAAGGCGTCGAGTCCAACCTGGCCACGGCAATCCGTACCTGTGTGGTACTGGTTATGGCATGGGCAATCGTGGCAGCTAAAGGCAAGATGGACCAAGCCGTGCACGTAGACCGCTACGAACTCGTATTTCTCGCGGCATCGGGCATTGCGACTGGCGCATCGTGGCTGCTGTGCTACTACGCCATCGCCACAGGCCAGGTGAGCGTCGTGGTGCAGATCGACAAACTATCGATTGTCGTATCGGTACTATTTGCACGCCTGGCATTCAACGAAAAACTCTCACGGCGCAGCGCCATCGGTCTCGCCTTCATCGTCCTGGGCACCGCCGCGCTCGCGATTTGGAAATAGCGCCGATGCCAAGCGAGATCTAGACGCTCGCAAATCCGTGACAAACGGCATATCCCGGCACGCCCGTGACGTTTTACAATATAAACGTCACGGGCCTCGGCTCAGTCTCGGTCATCCAAGGGGATGTCTTTTTGGTCATTGTTCTTTAGGGAACGGTCAATCGCATAGAACCACGAAAACGGCCGTCCAACGGCCTTGGTTTGTTGCGCCGTTCCGCCTCCGTCATCTGCCATTTTTGCACCTGATAGGAAAGAACAATGCAAACCCAGGAATCTCAATCCTTCCCAAAAGCAACTAGCTTCGGCGCGACACTCGTACGCTCTAAGATTATGGGCCCCAATCCCCTCAAGCTCTGCGAAGAGCTGCTTCGCGATGTGCATATCCCCTGCGGCGTCCGCGTCTGCGACCTTTGATCGGGCACCGGTATCACCAGCGCCCTACTCGCCCGCGAATACGGGTTTGACACCTACGCTGTCGATCTGTGGAGCGACCCCGTCGAAAACCGTGCGTTCTTCGATTCGCTCGGTATCTCGCGCGACACGATTCACCCTGTTAAGGCAGACGCCTCGCAGGGGCTGCCGTTTGAGCACGACTATTTTGATGCGGTCGTAAGTATCGACTCGTACAACTACTACGGCCGTGACCCACACTATCTGGGTGAGCGCCTACTCCCCTACGTAAACCATGCCGGGGATGCTCTACTTAAGCATCCCCGGCATGGTTTACGACTGCCACGACAACCTGCCCGTTTGCCTGCTCAAGTCCTGGACACCCGAGCAGCTCGACTATATGCACGACATAGCCTGGTGGCGCGCCATGGTCGAGCCGACCCCCGGCGTCGAGATTGTCTCGATGCAGCCTATGCTCTGCACGGATGAAGCATGGAAAGACTGGCTCGCCTGCGACAACGAGTACGCAGTAGGCGACCGCGCTGCCGTTGAAGCCGGCGCACTCGAATACCTCAACACCATCGCCATTGTGCTGAGGAAGCTCTAAACATTAGCCGCGCGAGGCCGTAAACAAATGACCTCGCGCGGCTTCTTCAAAACGAGTTCTGAACAAACGCAAAGCGCAATATGCTACTTGCGCAGCGGCTTGGGCAGCGGAATGCCGGCGGCGATGGCTGCGGCGATGATCATGCAGACGATGCCCTTGAGCGGGAAGCACATGAGCAGCAGGCCCACGACCATAACGGGTTGGCGCATGACGGCGCCCATCGTCGATGCCGTGCAGACGGCGACGCAAAAGACCGGATCGGCGCCGGTGAGGATGGCAAGGCCATAGCCCAGGCTTACGCCCGAGAAGATAACCGGGAAGAAGTGACCGCCACGCCAGCCCATATTGATGAGGGCGGGGGTCAGCATAGCCTTGACAAGACCGGTCGCGATAAGCACGCCGGCGGGAATGGTCAGATAGGTTTCCATGAGCACGTCAGCCTGAGTCTCGCCGGCAAACATGGTGTAGGGCAGGAGCGTGCCACAGATGGCGAGCGCCAGACCGGCCATCATGGCCTTGACGACAGGACGCTCCCCTATTGCATGGGACAGCGCCTCGCTCGCGTGCTCGGAGACAAAGTACAGCCAGCCGCAAACGGTGCCGAGCAACGCCAGCGGAATGAGCCAGGCAAGCTCCAGGTTGCCCACCTCGGCGGACTCGAACCTGGGCATGCCCATGCCGCCGCCCACGAGCTGGCCAAGCAACAGGTAAGTGCCCAGACCGCCGGCAATCGCAATGCCGTAGACCACGGTCTTTTGCGCCTTGGGCAGCTTGATGGTGATCTCGTCGGACGCGGACTCATCGTCGGCATCTTCGCCCTGGCCGTCGGCGCTACCGGCGAGCGGCGCCACAAAGCCAAAGACAGGCGCGGTAAAGAGCGCCGTCAGGGCAGCCTGGGTACCTAGCAGCGTGAGCTCCCTAAACTCGGCGCCAAAGCGACGCATGCGGTCGCCGACCCAGCTGCACAGGCCCGCGATAACGCCGGTCAGGCCGGCCTCCGGTCCAATACTTCCGCCAAACAGCAGCGGCAGCAATGCCGCAAGCGAAAGCTTGCCCAGATTGTCGTACGGGTAGCGCCCATCTTGCTTGACCTTAGCCATCACCTGATTGAGGTTATCGGTCTTGGTGTCTGTCATCTTTTCGTACAGACCGATTAACAGGCCGCCCAGCAGGCAGACAAAAAACGGGTACGGCAGAAAGCCAAACGGGCCGCTGGCGAGCTCGGGCGAAGCGACGCCCAGTGCATGCGGAATCTCGGTCCATAGATAGTCGATGCCGTGCTCCATCACAAAAAAGAACAGCCAGACCGCGGCACCTGCGAACGCACCGGTCACGGCAACGCTAACTAAAAACAGCGCGCGGTTTGTAGGTTTAGCGAGCTTATCCATCGGGTCCTCCCGCGGTCAAAGTCGACATAGATACGTTTTATTGTAGAGCGAGTGTGGCCCAGACAAGCCAACCGTCTGCGCTGCAAACGGAGCCACCGGGGACCACAGCGGGACAGGCTCAAGGCTTATCCGTTGATAATTGATGCGATTTCGTACAGATCCTCGGCAAAGTAAATGCCTTGCTGGCGCCGTGGGCTTGATAGGCCCTTATCAATCATGTGTCCGAGCAGCGCCTTGAGGTCGTTGTAGTAACCGTCCAGGTTATACAGAATGCACGGAGCACTCAGGTGCCCCAACGACACCGCGGACATAACCTCGGCAATCTCCTCGAGCGTGCCCGTCCCACCGGGAAAGGCAATGAACGCATCGCCGAGCTCGATCATCTTTGCCTTACGCTCCGCCATATCGCTCGTCACGATGAGGTCGTCGATACCGTCATGTTGAAACTCGGCCTCGATAAAAAAGCTCGGCTCCACACCCGTCACGTGCCCGCCGGCATTAAGCACGCTATCGGCGAGCGCGCCCATCAGGCCCGATTTGGATCCGCCGTACACGAGCGCGTGCCCGTTGGCGCCAATCCAGTTGCCCAGCTCCTGCACCGCAGGCAGAAACGCCGGGTCATTGCCGATACTGGCACCCAGATACACGGTGATATTCAAATTCAGTCCCCCTCATGGTGACGCGCTGCGCCCGTTTTAGCGCTGGCGCCGGCGATATTCGCGCACGCGGCGCGACAGATCGGCGAGCTCGTCACGATCGAGCTCTTCCAAATGCTCAAGATCATCCATAAAGCGCGCCATAGTGTCCTTTTGATGCATCTTGATGAGCATATTGCAGTAGCTCACCGCCACGCCCGTGAGCATGGCAATGTAAAAAATGCTGATAACGCTTAGGACGACCGTGATGACACGGGCAATCGGCGTTTCGGCCGGAATGTCGCCAAAGCCGATCGTCGATACGGTTTCAAAGCTAAACCAAAGGCCATCGCCAAACGTAAGAGTTGTTGGCTCAGAGAGCCAAACAGCCATTGAACACAGAAGATAAAAGACGAGAAAAAGGCCCGTGATGCGCACGAAACCGGCTTGACGCAACACATCGGCCAGCGTCCTCAGCTTTTTCATCGAGACCCCCTTTTTTCAGGACAAGCAATCGCTTTTGGTCGGTATTGTCCCACGCCTCCCCCGCAAACGGAACCAGCCATCGAGAATGCCCCTAGACGACGAGTTGTGAGGGACAATCCTTCCACAACAAAAAAGTGCGTTTCAATCTGCGACAAATAGGATGTTCCCGTCGGCCTCGCAGCCTGAACTAGTATCTTGATATAGACATGCCACCCACCGCCGTGCACGCAGCACGCGGAAAGAAAGGAAACCCACGATGTTTAGACCTCTTCGTAGAAAGAAGCGTGCTATCACCGATCAAGAGGCACGAGAGCTACTTGTTAATTGCAAACGCGGCATTTTTGCCGTCAACGGAGACGACGGCTATCCTTACGCCATTCCCGTTAACTACTACTTTGACCCCGAGCACGACAAAATTTACTTTCATGGAGCCAAGGCGGGGCATAAGGTCGATGCACTCAAACGCAGCGACAAAGTCTGCTTTACCGTCTATGGCAACGATTGGTACAAAGACGACGACTGGGCACCCTATGTTCAGAGCACCGTGGTTTTCGGCCGTTGCCGCCTCGTGAACGATGACCCGGCGTTTGTCGAAGACAAAGTCCGACAGTTTGCCCTCAAGTACTATCCTTCTGCCGAAGAGGTCGAAGAGGAGATCAAGCAAAGTATCAGGGGCGTCCAGCTGTATGAAATTACGGTTGAACACCTTTGCGGCAAGCAAATTCAAGAAAAGTAGCAAACGTGGAAAACGCGCTCGCAACCCTCTGCGCCCTATGCGCCCACGCACGTTGACGACACGGGCGCAAGCTGCAGTACCCGAATCGTGCGACCCCTATACCCCAAAAACGTAACGGTCTAGGCGGTCGCACGCTTCCCTTACGCGCGAAAGCGGCAGCGCCAGATTCACGCGAATGTGGCAGGGGCCATGGAACGGACGTCCATCCTGATACCCCACGCCCACGCGTGCCCCCTCGTCGAGCAACCACTGAATATCGCGGCCATGCTCGCGGCACCACTCGGTGCAGTCCAGAAACACCATGTACGTGCCCTGCGGACGCGAATAGGACACGCCCTCAAAATGCTCGTCCACGTAATCGCAGAAGTACTCGATATTGTCGGCAAGCACCTGGTTGAGTTCGTCCACCCACTCGTAGCCCTGCGGTTGGTAGGCACCGATAAGCGCATGCATCGAAAGGACATTCATCTCGTTGTAATGGGTCTTGTTAGACACAGCGCACATGCGGTCGCGCAGTGTCTCGTTGTAGACAATGTGGTAGCTGCCGACCAGACCCGCCAGGTTAAACGTCTTGCTCGGCGCATAGAGGGCAACCGTGCGCATGCGGGCATCCTCGCTCACCGACTGCGTCGGGATGTGCTTGTGTCCCGGCAGAATGATATCGGACCAAATCTCGTCCGAGATCACCACGCAATCGTGCTCGCGATAAATGTCCATGGCGCGCTCGATCTCGTCGCGCTCCCATACGCGGCCGCAGGGATTGTGCGGCGAGCAGAACACTGCGGCATGGATGTGATTTTGGGCGAGTTTGCGCTCCATATCCTCAAAGTCCATGCGCCACACGCTCTGGTCGTCGAGCTGAAGCGGGCTGTGGACAATGCGATAGCCCGCGGCCTCGATGGACTTGGTGAAGCCGATGTAGGTGGGGCTGTGGACCAACACCGCATCGCCCGGCTGGACATACGCGCGCAGCGTCGACACGACACCGCCCAGCACGCCGTTTTCGTAGCCGATATGCTCAGGCGCCAGGCCCTCGACGCCATTACGGCGGCTCTGCCATTCGATGATGCGGTCGAAGTACTCGGAACGCGGATTGAAGTAACCAAACATGGGGTGCTGGGCGCGCTGAATGATGTGCTCCTGGACCGTGGGCACCGTGGCGAAGTTCATGTCCGCCACCCACATGGGAATGCGGTCGAAGCCCTCGTCGGGTGCGTTCGGAGCCATACCGGGGATCTCGCCCCAAGAGTCAACGGCGATGGAGTCCATGCCGTGGCGGTCGATGATTGAAGTGAAGTCGTATTTCATGCTGAGCCCCCGTGCAGAGCGGAATGATTCGGTAAGCGTTATTGTCCACCAGCGTAGGCGATTTTGGCATGGGGTTTGGCGCTTAATTTGATGGGTGCGGACGAATGGCTGGCTAGTCTCGCGCGTCGTTGATTGCGGTTACCGTCAACCTGGCCCCGTCAACCGTAAACGATATGTCGAGTCCGGCGTAAGCCAAGTGGTAAACGCGGTTTGGCTCGTGCTTGCTGCCCGCGCGGCGCGGATCTTGGCGAAGAACCTCGACCAGGCCGGGGAGCTTTGCGGGCGGGACCATGTCTTGAAGCGCTTGCGGGAACTCAACATCGAGCTCTTGCCACGGAGCACCCTCAATCCAGCCGCCGGTCGCATCCGGGTGGCAGTCCGCAAACGGGATGTAGGGCTTAATGTCGTAGATGGGCGTGCCGTCACGCAGATCGGCCCCCAGTACATGGATGATGGGGCCGTCGTCGGTGCGCTCAACGCGGCTGAGCTTGACGCAGGTAAGACCGATGGGATTGGGGCGAAACGGACTCCGCGTGGCAAACACGCCCACGCGCTCGGCTCCGCCCAGACGCGGCGGGCGCACAGTCTTCGACCACTTGACGTTGGTGCCGGACCTGTCCTGCGTCTTGGCATCGGCAGCTATATCCTTAGCCGTGCCGCCGGGCGTTCCGTTTTCGAAGCGCCACAGCAGCCATAGGTGAGAGAAGGAGTCCAGACCCTCAACTGCTGCGTTGGAGGCAAATTCCGGCTCAAAGACGATGCGTCCCTGCAGGCGGGGCGCCAAAAAGCTGTTACGCGGAATGCCGAACTTCTGCGGTAGGTCGGTATGTATGTGTGCGATAGGTTCCATGCCGGTCATTGTACGGCATGGAGGTGTGGGGTGCAGCGCGCAATTCTTCGCCGCGGTCTCCCGTCGTGCAACCAACGGTTGCTTGGAAGGAAGCTGGCCGCCGCGTATGCTTAAGCCATCAACCAGCAGAAAGGAGTCGCTATGGCCTTTGCAGAAAAGCTCATTGCCATTCGCCGCGCCCATCACCTTACCCAAGAGCAGCTCGCCGCCAAGCTCTTCGTCACACGCCAAGCCGTCAGCCGTTGGGAACGCGGCGAAGTCACCCCGGGCATCGACATGATGAAGCTCATTGCCGCCGTAACCGGAGAACCGCTGTCCCACCTGCTCGAAATGCCCGAGCACTATTGCCAGAGCTGCGGCATGATACTCACACCCGACGACTGCGGCACCGATGCTGTGGGCGCCACGACCGACCATTACTGCAAGTGGTGCTACGACCACGGCCAGTACACCTACGACACCACCATGGAGGCGATGATCGAGGATTGTGCCCCGCGGCTGGCGCAAAACACCGGCATGTCGCTCGACGAAGCCGTCTCGCTCATGGGCGCCGTCCTGCCGCAACTAGAGCGCTGGCGCTCCGTGCAAGAAAACGAGGAGCGCTACGGTGCCGAGGCGCGGGCGCGCTATGGCGACGAGGCGATCGACGCAGCAAACGAAGCACTGCTGGACATGGACCCCGAGACATGGAACGACATGAAGGAACTTGAACGCGCTATTCTGGGTCAGCTTTCGATTGCCATGGGCGACGGCGATGCGGATGGAAGCGAGGCCCGCAAACTTGTCGCGATGCACCGTCGATGGATTGGCCTTAACTGGGGGCACAAGCCCCAAGACGAAGCATACCTGGGCCTCGCCCACGGCTATCTTGCTGACCAGCGCTTTATCGACTACTACGACAAGCCCTGCGGCACCGGAGCCACGGCGTTTCTGGTACAGGCCATCGAGTCGTCGTCAGCTCATGCATAGACCGCGGCGGCTTTGGGTATTTCAATCAAAACCTCAACCGATTGGAGACCTATGGCTACTAATCATGAGCTCACGCTGTACGTTATGACTGGCTGCCCGTATTGCATGAAGGTCAGGCGCTTTTTGGTAGATAACAGCGTGACCATCCCTGAGCGCAACATCTCGACCGACCCCGATGCCGAGCAGACGCTCATCGCCGTCGGCGGAAAACGCCAGGTTCCCTGTCTGTTCATCGACGGCAAGCCGCTCTACGAATCGAGCGACATCATCGCATGGGTACAGGAGAACCTGCTCTAGCGTGCGAGTACTCGTTGGGGACGTTCTTAAATGAGTGGGTAGGGCTTCGGTTTCTCAAATATATAGAACATATGTTTGCTCTCTGTGTTATACTCATCCCAAGGCATGAGACTGGTCGAGAGCTCCTGCGGAGGTCCCCAATGACACGCTGGAGCGAGCTCGGTAAGTAAGATCGGTGGTTACCGCACTCGCCCATCTCAGACAGGCTGCGCTCCTGTTCGCCGTCGCCATCAAAGAACGGCACTCACAATCAGACTGTTTCTTTTCCGTGAGTCACACAGGAGCGCATCGCTATGGCAAAAAAGATACCAACCCTTTCACCCGACATTATTTCAAACACCTGCTCGGATATCAGCAGGATTGTCGAGGCCAAACACCTCGGCCAGAAAGGCACCGACCATGAGGCCTCTTCGGAAGGGGCTCTGCTCATCGGGCGCCGTCTCGAGCAAGAGATTGCCGGATACCCCATTTCCAATCTAAATGGCCTACTCTCGCCCATCGCTTGCCACCTCAAGCAGCACTTTAGCCCAAGCCTGGGCCCGACCTATCTCAAGCGTTGCATAAAGCTCGCACGAACTGTTCCGGAAGACATGAGTTTTCGACCGGAGCTTGATCTAGAACACTATCAGTCGCTCGCTCGCATCGCCGACAAAGATCTGCGCTTGGATCTGATGAACGTTGCCGCTGATAACCGTTGGAGCGCATCGCGCATCGATCGTCATGCCCGCTATCGAAGTCCGCAGGACGTTTTGGATGCTTGGGAGCGCCGTGTGCTTGAATCAAATCAAGAAGTACGGCGCTTCGCCCGCGCCTACACAGATGCCTGTGGAATCATTTCACTCGATGAACTTATTGAGCTCTACAACTCCTGTGCCCCCAATCCAGTCTCGAGATTTGAGATAAATGAAACTATTTGGCAAATCAGGAACGAATCGGGGCAAATCGACAATCCCTGCGTCATATCCAGAGATGGAAAACTCTATCTCATAGCGCCTGAGCTCGATGACGCTGTCGATGAAGCCCCTTATTACTACGATGACTACGGATACTCCTATCGAAAATATGAACGACGCAGCGAATACACCGGTGAGATGCGCGCGCTGCGCGAACGGCGCGTTGGCATCAGAGTGGCAGCCATCTTCGCCGGTCACGAACGTCTCCCAATCAAAAGGCTCAGTTATGACGAAGTCATCTGCGGGCATATAAAGTGCAGTCGATCTGTCGAACGACTCAAGCAGTACGTCCTGAGAGACCCTGAGATTAAGGCATCCGATCTCCATGCAAGAGAAGATGAGTTCGATTTCATCATGACAAAGCTTTTGCGTTCCGTTGGACTCAACGGTATGCCGACAGCACAGCAAATTACCGAAGACGCAGCTTTCTTATTGATTGTCGTACGGCCCGAGTTTTACGAACGCAAGAAAACAGCCGAAGTCTCCAAGCTCCTCTCGATAATCTATGAAAACGCTCCCCTCTGGGAGTTCAACGGACGTTCACATACCGAACTAAAAAGCGAAGGAGTAGTGGAGCCTCCGATGTCGGCTTTACATCGAAAAGTCCAATCAAAACAAGTCGCTTAAGCCTATTAACTGCTTGCATTTTTGTTTACAAAACTGTATACAAAAAGAGAGGCCCTTATGGAGCTCATCGCAATCCACCCCCACGCCCTCAAACACGGGCTGACGGAGACGGATATCACCTGCGCCTGGAACTCCGCTTTTGCATGGTTCAGGCGTGATCTTGAAAACGGAGGTATCGATTACGTTCTCGTTGGACTTGATGGAAGAAGCCGTCTCATGGAGCTCATCGCTCGATATTGCTCCAATCGAGATGGCTATATCATTTACCACGCCCTTGTCCCTCCTACGCGCAAGGTGCTCAGGGAAATCGGGATCGATCGATAGGAGGCGCTATGGACGCTAAGCAACTCGAAAAGATGATCGGATTTGCCCCCGGAGAGTTGGAGAAAGCCGCGGAGGCATACGAAAAAGATGAGTGGCCGAAGGGTCGCACCATCAAGCTGGGAAGGCCGTCGATCTCTGATGAGCCAAGCGTTGTTTTATCGGCACGTGTGGGTGAATCGGTTCTTGAAGCGTTTGACGAGAAGGCAAAGCGCCATGGGCAAACACGCACAGAGCGACTCAGAGAACTCATTACCCTTGACGCAATGATTGCCTAGTCCCCCACCGAATCCAAACATGTACGCCAGCATCCAAAGTCGACATTTTTCGATATCTTTGGATGCTGACGTACAGCTTTTGCAACATAGTCATTGGGGACGTTCTTAAATGACTAGCCGTTAAAGAACGTCCCCAATGACTAGCTAACCGTGGAAGCGGGCTATGGGCGCAAGTGGCTGCTCGCGAAAGACGCGATCGACGGCGGCGCGGTATTCGTCGACCTTTTTAGTCTTGCGTACGAGTTTGTGAACGGTAGCAGGATCGGCGAAGGCGCATTTAGCGTAGAACCACCACTCCTTCATGCGAAAGACCGCGTTGCCGCCAATCTCTTCTGCATATGCCGCAAACAGCATGTCGTGGAAGCGCTGCAGTTCGGCTGCCGTGGCAGCAGGGCCGCCCTTGACCATGCGAGCCAGCGCGGGGTTCGCAAGCAAGCCACGCCCCAGCATCACATGGCGTGTACCGGGATAGGCCTCCACCAGCGCCTCCATGTCCTCAAGATCAAAAATATCGCCGTTGTATGCCACCGGAAACGGTGCCCGCTCCAACGTCTCGCCATAAAACTCTTTGCGCGGCGAGCCCGTATAGCGATCCTTCTGTACGCGCGGATGCACGATCAGTTCTGCCAACGGCATGCGACAGTACAGGTCAAGCACGCGCTCGTATTCGTCGTCGCTCTCCAGCCCCAGCCTGGTTTTTACCGACACCGGCAACGGCGAACGTTCGCACACGTCACTCAAGAACACCTCGAGCTCGTCCAAGTTGCGCAAGAAGCCCGATCCTTTGCCCTTGGCAACAACCGTACCCGAGGGGCAGCCAAGGTTGAGATTAACCTCGCGGTAGCCCATGTCGGCGAGCACGCGCGCCGCCCACACAAACTCATCCGCGTTCTTGGATATCAGCTGAGGCACCACGTTAAGCCCTTGGTTGTTAGCCGGATCGATTTCCTTAAACGCCTTGCCGCCAAAGCGGTTGCCCACCCGCGGCGGAGGCAAAAACGGCGTGTAATAGCAGTCGAGCGCACCGAAGCACTCCGCATGCACGCGACGGAACACATGCCCGGTAATCCCCTCCATGGGGGCCAACGATAGAATCATCAACATCTACTCTCAAATCAATGCGGCAAAGGAACCGCCCCTTTGTCACATGCATTATGCCTTGTCCCCGAGGCGGCCCACAAGGCGGAGGCGGTTGCTTGATGTCAACCAGCCCTCCGACCATCCCTGTGCAACGAAGGTGAATGGCGCCCACAAACAGCAAGCAGGGCCGCCCCACAGCAGCTCCCTCTCTCGCCACTTTTTCCTTGTCCAAAAGAGGACGTTCGCGATCAAGCGATCACCAACAGCACGCTGCTGACCGCCATGTCTGAACAACAGACACCCTCCGCTCATCTATACTCAAGAGTGTGTGCGCATCGCCCCCGAAAAAAGATGAGAGTCGAGGCCCCATGTAGCTGCTCACCGAGCAAGAAAAGAAACGCATCCAGCGGTACTGCACATACCCCAAAATCGCAGCGACCGCACTCGTCATGTCGTTCGCAGCATACCTGTTGATGTTGCCGCTCCAAATGATCAACGATATCGCGTTCCACCAAAAGGAATTCCAACCCGCGGGCATATATACCGCCATTGCACTCACCGCAATCGAACTCATCATCCTTTGCTATTGCGCTCTTGCGCCGCGCTTTGGAATGCAGGGCAAACAGTGGACGGAGCTGCAGAGCAGGCTTGCGGTAGCCCAAACCAACAAAGACCGCTCCGCGGAGGTCGCCGGCGTGCTCGCCGCGCAAGATGCCTTGGAGCCCGTGTGCAACCGCATCGCGGCAGACGACCCATACGAGTCGTATCACGACTACGGCTACCGCATTACCGGCTATCTGCTTGATAATGACCTCGGCGCTCAAGCAGCCTATGTCTACCTTTCTTTCGATGCAGATGGCATGCTCACGGACGTCGATTACACCAGTCAGATCGACCCCGAGGCAAGCCTTGCATACAACCTCGCCTGCAGCGAGCAGGATATCGCGACACTCTGCGCCCCCCGCTCAACGGGTTAGGCATTTCCGTTGCCACATCGGGCCTCCTCACGCCATGCAGCCTGTCGGATGAATTTAAACAGGCATTTTTAGCCGGATTCCTATATGAAGAAATCAGCATCAAGACGGAGGACGAATCTATCAAGTCGTACTACACCTTTGACGCCGAGCCCAAAGAAGAGTTCGACAAGTACACCCATCCGGAAATTAGCCTCATGCTCTCCGCAAAGGAGGACTAGCAACTTACGCTCTAATTGACGCTGCAAACGCCGTCTATATCTCAAGGTCTAATACTTTTCCCGAGAAGTGAACGGCTATATTTGGACCCCCGAAGCATCGACATTTTTAGACGCCAAACCCGCAGGATTTGGCTGGCAAAACCGCAGGAAACCGCCTTCAATAAGTGTCGATGCTTCGGGGGTCCATTTTGACTCGTTCACTTCTCGGGAAAAGTATTAGACCTCGATTTACATGTCACTCAATGTGACAAAGGGACAGTCCCTTTGTCACATTATTCGGAGCGCAGGGCTTCTACGGGGTCTTTCTTGGATGCACTGCGGGCCGGCAGCAGGCCGGCAACGACCGTCAGCAGCACCGAAATTGCAATGAGCGCCAGCGCATCCTGCACGGGCAAGCTCATCAGATTGGGCACCTGTTTGGCAGCAAGCGCCCAGGCATTAACCGGAAAACTCACGGCCACCACAACGACAATGGCAAAGACACCGGCGATGAGGCCCTCGATAAAGGTCTCGGCGTTGAACACGTTTGCCACGTTGCGCTTCGACGCGCCGATCGCGCGCAGGATGCCGATCTCCTTCTTGCGCTCCAGCACGCTGATGTAGGTGATGATGCCGATCATGATGGAGCTCACCACCAGACTGATACTCACGAATGCGATGAGCACCAAGCTGATGGTATTCACGATATCAGTCACCGAGCCCATGATGATGCCCATGTAGTCGGTGTACGAGATTGCCTGCTCGTCGTGGCCGGCGGCTTTGACCTGCTTGTTGTACGCATCGATATGGTCGAGTACGCGCTCCTTGGCCTCAAAGTCGCGCGGGAAAATCTTGACCGAGATGGGGTCCGCTTCATCCGCGTAGCCCAACGTGGTCAGATTGTTGTCGTAGGTGAGCTTCGACGCCTTGGCATAGCTCATCATGAGCGAGCTCAGGTCCTCGGCGTCCATGTTGAAGTGGATAGCACGAGCAAAGGCGCTCGCATCCACGCGCATGGCGCTCGCCAGGTTGGCAAAACTCGAAGACATCTGCGTCACCATCTGGTCCATGAGCCCTGCCGCGCCGGCCTTGAGCTGGGTCGACACGGTCGTTGCCACCTGCTCGCTGATCGCCTTCATCACCTGATCCATAGCCTGCTGCAGATACGGAGCCAACTGCTTTTGGACATAGTCGGTCATCGCCTGTTGCAGGCGCTCGGCCAGGGCATCGCCGCCGAGCGCCTTGAGCTGCGCCAGGCACTGCTGCGCCACAACATCGTTCTCGAGATACGCCGAAAATGCGGTTGCAAGCTTTGACGCGTCTTTGAGATCTTCGGGTGACAGCGCCCTAAACTGATCAGACTGCAAAAAGCCCTCAAATAGTTGGTTGGCAAGCGTTCCCACCTGTTGCATTTGCTCGGGCGTGAGCTCCAGACCATCAAAGATACCCGAGAAATCGGGGGTCGGCGCTTTGGCCATGATGTCGCTTAAGTCAATGTCGTTGCCAACGCCCGAAAGGTCAATATCCAGGCCCGACAAATCGATGCCCGAAAAATCCATGCCACCGGCAGCACCCGAGAGTGCAGACGCGTCGAACGAGAACGCGCTCTTGAGCGCCGCCTCGTCCACACTGAACATACTGCCCAGATCCACGCCTTGCTTGGCCTCGCCTTGCAGTTCGTCGAAAGTTTTGCCCGTAAAGACATCCGTCTCGGGGTGGGCAAGTTGCTCTTGCACGATCTGCGAATCGGCGGCGCGCTCCATAAGCTGGCGAGTCAACGCATGCGTATAGGCAATGCCCGGAGACAACGCGCTCGCATTGGCCGTCTCGTTAGGTCGCACCACGCCCACAATGTGCACGTCAATACCGTCGGCAACCTTGGCCGTCATAAAGTCGGCGTCGCCGGACATGTCAGTCCACATGCCGGTCTCTTCGTTTTTGCGATAAGCATCGGCCGGCGACAACACCTTAAACGTCGTGGACAGCGCATCGTCGTAAGTAAAGTCGGCGCCGCTCTCAGGCGTCTCAATATTACCGTCGGCGGCCATGGCACTGTTCACCAGGTCGTTGAGCTCATCGATATCCAGCGCACCGATGCTGTAAAGCGTATAGTCGCCCACCGTTCCACGGCTCGAAAGCACCATTACGGCTTCGTGAGCAGACGTAGGCCAATGGCCGGCGACGACATCGTACTGGCTGTCGAGCAGACTCTGATCGTCGATCATCTCGTTAAAGACCGAGGTCCCCATGGAGTCCATGCTCACCGTTGCCGCCGAGCTCGCACCACCGCTCATGGCCTCGGTCATAGCGTTGGGCACCAGCCGGACAGGCTTCTCATCGCCCTTGCTGGCACGATAGACAACCGGCGTCACGCCGTAACCGTACTGGATGGCGTTGACCTCTTTGTCGATACCGTCGCCGCCGGCATCGAGCCATGCCTTAAAGCTCGTCATATCGTTGGACTTAACACTTGCGAACATATCCTTTACGGCCGTGACCACGGGAATCTTTTTGGTTCCCTGAGCCTTGCCGTCGGTGCCGTCGTCGGACGAACCCTCGTTCTTGGACGTATCGTCATCCGTGGCCCCCTGTTCGCCCATCATGGACGACAGGTCGTAATCCTGCTTGGAAATGGTAAGCGGGTAGCTCGAAAGCGTATCCTCCTCGACCTTTTTGATGTAGCCGTTTACGCCATTGGACAGCGCCAAAATCGCCGCGATGCCAATAATGCCAATCGAGCCCGCAAAGGCCGTCATGGCCGTACGGCCCTTCTTGGTCATAAGGTTTCGGGCAGAAAGCCCCAGCGCCGTCACAAAGCTCATCGAGGTTTTGCGCGTAGGCTTGGCCTCGCGGCGCGTGGCGTCAGCGACATCGAAAGGATCAGAATCGTCGGTAATCTTGCCGTCCGCCAGGTTGACGATGCGCGTGGCGTACTCGTACGCCAGATCGGGATTATGCGTGACCATGATAACCAGACGGTCGCGCGCGACGTCCTTGAGCAATTCCATGACCTGCACGGACGTTGTGGAATCCAAGGCGCCAGTCGGCTCGTCTGCCAGCACAATCTCGGGATCATTAATCAGGGCGCGGGCGATGGCCACGCGCTGCATCTGTCCACCCGAAAGCTGACTCGGGCGCTTGTTCACGTGCTCGCCCAGACCAACGGCCTCGAGCGCCTTGCGCGCACGCTGGCGGCGCTCGGCGTGCCCCACGCCCGTGAGCGCAAGCGCCAGCTCCACGTTTTCCAAAATGGTCTGATGCGGAATGAGGTTATAGCTTTGGAACACAAAGCCGATGCGGTTGTTGCGATAGGCATCCCAATCGCGATCGTGGAAGTCCTTGGTCGAAATACCGTCGATCAGCAGGTCACCCGAGTCAAAGTGGTCGAGTCCGCCGATAACGTTGAGCATCGTGGTCTTACCCGAACCCGAGGGGCCCAGAATGGCCACGAACTCGTTATCGCGAAAAGACAGGCTTACGCTGTCGAGCGCCACCTGCGTAAACGACTGCGTAACGTATCTTTTGCAAATTCCTTTGAGCTCCAGCATGGACGGCAACCTCTCCTGCGCAGGCACCTTGCCCGCTCTCCCCCGCCGTTCGTATTCGACGCGTTTGTCCTACTCTATCCCCATTTTTTACCGGCGTCAGTGAGGAATGTAACAAACCGCACCAAAAAACGAACGAGACGGCACGCCGCGTGGCGCACCATCCCGCGCATACCGCCGATAATGTGACAAAGGGACTGTCCCTTTGTCACATCTGCCCAACCCTTATTGGGGCACCCGATTCCCTATTGGATGATAAAGGACGGATGATACGGGCACTTTTCGCCCATGCACACTGTATTGGCCGCATAGCTATCGCAGGCTGGCGTCTTCTCCCATGCTTTAAGCTGCGGTCCGCCGAGCGCGTTAAAAAACGAAACGGCCTCACGAATCGCCACGCGCGCGTCTCGCTTGCAGCACCGCGGGCTTCCCGAGCGCGCGATGGCGGCGAGTAGCTCAGAAACCATAAGCTGCCCCTCCTGCCAGCCTTCACTACGCAGCGGCGCATTGCCGCGCACGATTGCATATGCCATGCCCGCAGACGCAGCTGCCCCGCACACGCCCCAACGGGCACACGTTGCCCCCGGCACGCAATCCGAACGAGACATCAAATCGGCAAGATCGTCTTTGAGCATCGCATCTCGCTCCCCAGATGCTTCGGCGTTGCGCCAGCACGCAAGCAGCACCGCGCCCACAATAAAATGGTGGATGGGGCCAAAATCCACGCAGCGCTCATCTGCCATAACCTCTTCCAAAAGAGCCGCGGGCGCCACCGACACACTGGCCATGAGCATCTCAACAATCCAGCTTGTTTGTTCGTCTTTTGCCATGCGGCATCCTCCTCTAAAACAAATTGTGCGCGCACTCCATTATGGCCTTCTTCTGCCCGGCGCGCTCAATGCGAAACAACCTGCTTCGCTCGTGCCGCTAACAAGCCCTGCTAGTTCTCGTCGCAAATCAGCCCTGCTCATGAGCAACACCAGAGGCGATGGCAGGCACGATGGACAGTGGCGACACCACGACGGAAGCCCTTTTCGAAAAAGAAGGCCCCGCGCAATCGCGCGAGGCCTCCCCATTCATGGAACTATGATCAAAGCAGCCCAAAAAGCTTACTCCCACTCAACGGTGCCGACGGGCTTGGGCGTGAGGTCGTAGCACACACGGCAGATGCCGGGGACCTCGTCCTTGTACAGCATTCTGACGGGCTCGCAAAGCTCAAACTGCAGGTCCTCGGGCAGGCCAACCACGTTGTGATGGGCCTTCACGCCGTCCTGGGACTCCAGGATGTCGGGATAGATGGTGCCCTGAGCGAGGAAGCTGACCTCGTCGCCAACCCTGCGGGCCTCCTTTTCGGTTCGATGGGAATGCGTCACACGTATGCAAACGCACCGTCATATGACCTCATTATATGCAGAACAAGATGTGTTTCCCATCGCTGCGACAAAGCTTTTTGCAGGGGTGGCAATTTTTCCTACTGTCGAGCTCAGCTAGGCTTCGGTAGCCACCTTGGCAGCATCGCCAATAGACTCTTCCTTTATACGTTCTGCGTAATCGTATGCCATACCCGCAAATTCCAGTCCCGAGTAACAGGAGTACAATTGCTGCTATTGTTGCCAGCTGTTGGGAGATGGAAGATGGACTGCGATGGCTACCCATGCGTTCCCATGCCGTTGATGTGCACCGCCTTTGTGCCGGGGCAGATTGACGCTGCGGTTGCAGGCATTTCCGACCCCGATTCGCGCGCCATTGCCACGGCAGAAGCGCTGTACTTTCGCGGACAGGCCACCCTCGCTGCCAAGACGGCGCGCCCTTATCTTGACGCCACCGACCCCGCACTGCGCTATTCCGCATGCTTTATCTGCGGATACGCCAGTCTGTCGCTCAACCGTATCGCCGATGCCCGCCGGTGCCTTACTGGCATCCTCGATACGCCGGCCGACGAGGAATCGCCTGCCGTCCACGCCATGCACATCCTGTTCACCTCGGCCGCGAGCGTCCTGCTGCACTTGCCTTCCCCGTATTCCGCCGAAGAGTTTTATCCGCTTGCGGCGCATTTGCCCGAAGGCCTGCGCCTGTTCGCCAGCTACGTGATGGCGCACGCCTTGTATCTGCGCGGCGAATACGGCCGCAGCCTGGGCATGGTGGAAAATGCCCTGATCATGAAACAGGGAAGCTATCCCATCTCGGAACTGTTCCTGCACCTGGCGGCTTCCATGGCATGCATGAGCCTCAAGGACATCGACGCCGCAAAGGCACATTTCGGAGCCGCTTGGGACATTGCGCGCCCCGACGGCCTTATCGAGCTCATTGGCGAGCACCACGGCCTTTTACAGGGGCTCATCGAGGCGTGCCTAAAAGCGCAATACCCTGACGATTTCGCACGCATCATCGAGATTACGTATCGATTTAGCTACGGCTGGCGGCGCATCCACAACCCCGATTCGGGCGAGGACGTGGCCGACGATTTAACGACCACGGAGTTCACCATGGCCATGCTCGCCTGCCGCGGATGGACCAACGCCGAAATCGCACGCCACATGGAAGTATCGCCGGGCACTGTTAAAAACCGCCTATCAGGAGTGTATGCCAAGCTTGGTATCGGAACTCGCGCCGAGCTGGTCGCGCATATGTTGCGTTAGCGACCGGGCTGCCAAGCGCATCGAACGCGTTCCGGAACCCGGCGCTTCGCTCGATCAATTTGGACATTTTGACCCTTGAACGGCACTACCGCCACGGGGCACCTTCTCGCAAAATAGGATTATTTCCTCCGTTATTTGCGGGATGGGAGCCCAAAATGCTTGATCGTCGTTCGCTACTTATCGCCGGAGCATCCTCGCTGGCAGGCATCATGCTGCCTCGCGTGCCGAGCAGCGCAAACGCCTTCATACTGCCATTCGCCCCCACCGAGGCCTATGCCGACGAAGAAGACCCCTTCAAGGTGCTCGTTCTCTCGCGCACCATGTTTGGTGTGGTCGTGGTCGACGTCGCCAACAAGAATATGCCCATCAAGGGAGCCCAGGTCACGCTCGCGTCGCGTTATGCCGCGGGCAAGCAGCTCTCCGCCACTACCGACGACGAGGGCACGGCCATCTTTGAGGTCGCGCCGCTTTCGGAAGGCTACGTGGACGAGGCAACGCTTCTCGACGCGTACGACTTTAACGGTGGCATCTCCATCAGCATGGCGGGCTACCGTGATGTCGAGATCCCCCTCACGCGCATCCAGGGCGGCACCGCCATTACCGCGCCCACACGTCCGCTTTCCGACGGTGAGCCGTACTTTCGCCAGCTTACGTTCGACGAGTGGGACATCCAGTACGCCGACGCCACGTTCATGGCACTGCCGAAGGACGACGCCGGAAACGACCAACCCGACACGCACGCCTTTACCGTGCAGGCACATCTGCCACAGGGTGGACAGGCAACGCTGTGCATCAACAAGGTAATGCCCGCCACGAGCAGCTCATCCGAAACCGTCACGCAAATTGGCCAAGTCAAGGCCAGTGCATCGGGTTCGGATAATCTGGCAACGTTCACACTCGAAGACACGTTCCTCGATGCAGCTTCGGGCCTTCTGGAGGAAGGATGCAAGCTGCGCTTTGTCCTCGACTATCAGGGCAAGACCTATACACTCTCCTCCCCCATGGCCGTTGTCACCGCGCCGGCCGCAAAGGCAGAATCGGGCTCGACCACTATCGTCCCCACCACCATGGACCAAGAGATTACTCCGTTTGATTTCCCGGCGGCGTTTCCCGGCATCGGCGGCAATAAGTTCACGTGCTGGATGCCCTCGTTCCCCATTTTGTTCGATTTCTCTTTTGCCGGATACGTGCTGTTTGGCGGAGGATACAAACCGGTCGGCTACATGAACGATTCGGGCAATCCGGATCCGGAATACTGGAAGAAGTCACCGCGCGAGTCGGGCGCCAAGCAGGCAAACCGCTACCTCGACGAGATGGAGGGGAAGTGGAATCAGTACAAAAGTATGAGTGCCGGTTCGGGCACCGATCCAAGGAACACTAAGCTGCTTCGTCACCACTGCACGCCGCGTTTTACGATGAATATCGCCACACAGCTGTACGGATCGCTCGCCTACGACTGGGTGGGCAAAACCTGGGGTGACAACAACGACCCCGCATTTGGCAATATTAAGGCCCTCTTCCAGGTAAGAACCGACCTCAATTGGACCGAGCAGTTTACCCTAGGACCGGTGCCGTTTTTCCTAAACGTCAACCCCTGGGTGCTGGCGAAGCTGGCGCTCGCCGTGGGTGCCCACACGCACGGCAGCGGCGCGGCGTTTTTTAAAAACATTTCGCTCGACTATTCAAACACCTCGGGCTCGTTCACCATCCAGATCGGGCTTGCCGTCACCTTTGGCGCCGGCGTTGCAGGCGTCGCTTCGTCTGCCGTGCGCGGCGCCGCATCCCTCACGCTGTTCATTGGGTACGAGAAGGCAGATGGACACCAGCTTCCGCGACTGCGCGTAGGTGCAGACGTCGATGTCGATGTGATACTCCAGTTCGTAATGTTCAAGTGGACCACCAAGGCTTGGTCGGGGTCGTGGCCCACACTCCTCGATTCGTGGAATATGTCGGTGAACAATGGCAACCAGTATGTGCTCCAGCGCTCTGAGCTCGCATTGGGTGGAGATACGCCTTACACGTTGGATGCCCGCTTCGGCACGGCCGGCAACGCCGAGGCAGGCGGCGTGCCGCAATTTATCGCATCGGCCACCATCGTCACCAACGCCGAGCTGCTCGCACGCGCCGAGGTTAAGGCCACCGCCGTAAACGTCGCGCCTGTCGTGCGCGATTGGGATCAAGCGGTCACGCGCATTGAGCTCGAGGCGGATGCAGAAAGCGACGACACGGGACAGATCGAGCATTTCGTCCATACACTGATAGAAAACGCCGCGCCGATGTATAAGTACACCTATATCGGGCAGGCGAAGGACGCCGTTGCGGACCCCAACGCCAATTCTGCTGGCGTATCGGAGGACGAGCGTGGCGGCATAAAACCCTCGAGCGACAACGTGCTGTTTACTGGCGTGCTCAGCGAAGCTCACATGAAGCTGGCAATGATTGCCGGCGTAGAATGTCTGTTCCGTATCGCCTCGGTGCGCTACGGCGACAATGGCCGCTCGCGCCTGGTGGTGCACACAAAGGCAAACGGCACGTGGTCCGCTCCCACTCCCGTGGACTTTCCCCTTGGGTTTGGCGAGGGCGACGTGGAGCGCGACGGCATATTCGATTACGACTTCGACGTGGTGGAATATACGGACGGAAGAGGAAACCAGGACGCCTACGTGCTGCTGATCTCGGGCGAGCGCCCCGCCGGTGACAACACCCTTTTCGATACGGCAAGCACAGCCGGCATACTGTCCGTCGTGCGCCTGCGCATAAGTAATAGCAAAGTTCGCGTGGTGTCGTATACGTCGTGGCGCAGCATCTCGCGCGGCCGCCTTCAGGAGGATGGCTACCATTGTCTGCAGTGCCCGCGTATCACGGTGGGCAAGACGCTCGTCGACGGGCGCCTGTCGGGTGCCTACCTCCACCGCCGCGGAACCACCGCAGAAGAGGCGCTCGGCAGCGAGGCCGAGGTTGCGCTGGAATGCTTTACCTTGTGGTCGGATGATTTGGGCGACAGTCTCACGTTCCGTCAGGTCCTCCGCTTTCCGCAAGCACCGTCGAGTATCGAGCTGGGCAAGCCCGAGAATATCAACGGCAAAATGGTGGTGTCCGTTGCGTACGAGACCGCAGACGGTTGCGGCTGCGCATCGTACGCCGTGATCGGCCAGTCCATTGCGTGCTGGGACGTTATGTCACCAGACGCCACGGTACCTCATGCGGTGCCATGGCCACAACATTCGGGCTTTTTGGCAACCGTCAACGAGCAACTGCAGCATATTACTTGGACGCGAGGCGCATCGGCATTTGCAACGCAGCCCGTGGGTGCCGCAGGCTGTGGCCCGGCATCGTTTAGCGTAAGCAACAACGGCAGGTGCGTGCTCTATGTAGAGAACACCGATGGCAAGGTGGGACAAACCTACGACGAAGAAGGCAACCCGGTAGCAGTGATGGGCAAGCACTTCCGCATCTTCGCCAGCACCTTGGCAGGCGATCTGTTCACGGAGCCGTTCGTGATGTGCGAGCTGGACCACCCCGTCGATCAGATAACGACATTTTTGACGTCGGGAGGCATGCTCTCCGCACTCGCCACGCACATTGTGAGCGCGGAGAAGAGCGAGGCAGAGCTGCACGGCATCGAAGTGCCCTTGGTGGCGTGTGCCACTCCGACGGGCGCAGTCGCTACCTCGGGCGCAGTGGTACCCGGAGCAGCAGGCGAATCCTTCATGGTCACGGTGCGAAACGACGGCAACACCTTGCTGACCGCCGGCACGATCGATCTGTACCGAGAGGGCTCCAGCCAGCCGTTCTCCAGCGCATCCATCGGATTCGGACTGAACGCACGCATGGTTTCGATCTACGATCCAGAGCTTGCCGAGGATGCTTCGGCCCAAGACATGGCACACGTGAAGTACGCGCTCGAGACGCTGGGCGCACGTTTTGCAACGCACCCGCTGGTAGCCGACAACGGCAACGCCGTGCTGGCACCGGGTTGCACGGCACAGTTCCGCATGAGCTTCGCCATCCCCGAGAGCTGGAGCGACGATGTGGGCAAACGCGTAACGCTGTATGCGAAGGCGCATAACCTGGTGGCGCTCGATCCCGTAACGCTCGAGGAAATTCGGCCGGGTGCAAACTCGGCGCTGGGTGCCGTACTGCACGAGCTTCATGTGCCCGACGCGGCATGCGAACGCTCAGAAGTTCAGGTCGGCGTATGCGACAGCGCGGATACGACGGGGCTTCACGATGCACCGATGACGGTGGACGACGGTGGCGGCTCGAGTGGCGGCGGTACTGACAAGGGCGGCGGCTCCGGCGGAAGCAGCTCCAGCAGCGGCAAGGACCACAACAATAGCAAGCGCCCCGGAAAAGCGGGCGCGCTTGCGGGCACGGGCGATACATGCGCTCCCCTTACGGCAGCCGCTGCAGCACTCGCCGCGGCAGGCGCCGGCCTCGTCGCCTACAGCGCCCGCCGCACGGCGCTCGAAGCCGATACCGCCAATGAGGTCAATTCGGATAGGCCCCGCTAGCTCCTAGTTACTTTTGTGAGAGACGCCGACTCGGCTCATTCGTCATCGCTATGCGGACATTACAACTTCGGTTCGCTATTCAAACTTGCTCGCACAATACCGACTCGGTTTTGTGCGAGTAAACGAAACCTTATCGAACTCCGAACGATTGTTCGATGGATTTCGTGTTGGTTGGAATCGCCCAAGGGCTGGGCTATGCTACCTTGACTATCTATATGACTAAAACGCAGCAAAGGAGCATCGAGAGAGCGAGCATGGCAAAAAACACCGCAAACTATGGTAACGACAGTATTCGTCAGCTCAAGGACGAGGAGCGCGTACGCCTGCGCCCCGCCGTCATCTTTGGCTCGGACGGGCTCGACGGCTGCGCGCATGCCGCCTTCGAGATCCTGTCCAACGCCGTTGACGAGGCGCGCCAGGGCTACGGCAAGCTCATCACCCTTACCACCTTTCGCGATGGCTCCATTCAGGTAGAGGACAACGGCCGCGGCTGCCCGCTTGACTGGAACCCCTCCGAGAAGCGCTTTAACTGGGAACTCGTCTTTTGCGAGCTTTACGCCGGCGGTAAGTACAACAACAACCAGGGCGGCGACTACGACTTCTCGCTCGGCACCAACGGCCTGGGCTCGTGCGCAACCCAGTACGCCTCCGAATACATGGACGTCACGGTTTGGCGCGACGGTAACAAGTACTCCCTGCACTTTAAGAAGGGCAAGGTCGTCGGCGCCAAAAAGAAAGCACTCGAGGTTGAGCCCAGCGACGAGAACCGCACCGGCACCACCATCAAGTGGCGCCCCGATCTTGAGGTCTTTACCTCCATCAGCATCCCCCACGATTGGTATCGCGAGACCATGCGCCGCCAGGCCGTGGTCAACGCCAACGTGACCTTCCGGCTGCGCATCGAGGGCGACGACGGCGAGTTTTCCGAAGAGGACTTCTGCTATCCCAAGGGCATCGAGGACTACGTGCTCGAGAAGGTCGGTACCGACTACCTTACCGAGCCCTTCTTTATCGAGGCCGACCGTCGCGGTCGCGATCGCGAGGATCTACCCGATTACAACGTAAAAATCACTGCTTGCATGTGCTTCTCGCGCACTTTCACGATGCAGGAGTACTACCACAACTCCTCCTGGCTCGAGAACGGTGGCTCACCCGAAAAGGCGGCCCGCAGTGCCCTCACCAGCGCCATCGATGCCTACATTAAGCAACAGGGCAAATACAACAAAAACGAGAGCGGCATTAAGTGGCAGGACGTCCAGGACTGCCTGGTGCTGGTGACCAACTGCTTCTCCACCCAAACGTCCTACGAAAACCAGACTAAGAAGGCCATCAACAACCGCTTTATCCAGCAGGCCATGACGGCATTCTTTAAGGAGCGCCTCTCGACCTACTTGATCGAGAACAAAGATGCCGCCAACAAGATCATGGAGCAGGTGCTCATCAACAAGCGCTCGCGCGAGAATGCCGAGAAGACGCGCCAGAGCATCAAGACCAACCTGCAGCAGAAGACCGACATGGCCAACCGCGTGCAGAAATTCATCGACTGCCGCTCCAAGGACAAGAGCCGCCGCGAGATCTACATCGTAGAGGGCGACTCGGCAGCAGGCGCCATTCGCACCTCGCGCGATGCCGAGTTCCAGGGCGTTATGCCCGTCCGCGGCAAGATCCTCAACTGCCTAAAGGAGGACTATCCGCGCATCTTTAAGTCCGACATCATCATGGACCTCATGCGCGTGCTGGGCTGCGGCGTGGAGATCAAAGACAAGCGCATCAAGAACCTCGGCGCCTTCGACCTGGACAACCTCAACTGGAACAAGGTCATCATCTGTACGGACGCCGACGTCGACGGTTATCACATCCGTACGCTCGTGCTCACCATGCTCTATCGCCTGGTGCCCACGCTTATCGACGAAGGCTACGTGTATATCGCCGAGTCGCCGCTCTACGAGATCAACTGCAAAGAAAAGACCTACTTTGCCTACACCGAGCTCGAGAAGAACGGCATTCTTAAGGAGATCGGCGACCAGAAGTGCTCCATCAACCGCTCCAAGGGTCTTGGTGAGAACGACCCGGACATGATGTGGCTCACCACCATGAACCCCGAGACGCGTCGTCTGATTAAGGTGGAGTCCGAAGACGTCACCAAGATGGAGACCATGTTCAACCTTCTGCTGGGCAGCGACGAGGCGGGCCGCAAGCGCCATATCTCGGAGCACGGCAAGGAATACCTGGACCAGCTGGACCTGCAGTAGCAGCAAATCGATAACGACGGCCCATAAGAAGTTCAAGAGGAAATCGTGGCAAAGAAGAAGACAAAGAACCAGCCAAAGAAAAAGCAGGTCAACGCCGAGAACGTCATCGGCCTGCACTCCGAGGTCACCAATCAGCCGATCACGCAGACGCTCGAGGTCAACTACATGCCCTACGCCATGAGCGTCAACGTCTCGCGTGCGTTCCCCGAGATCGACGGTTTTAAGCCCTCGCACCGCAAGCTGCTCTACACCATGTACAAGATGGGCTTGCTCAAAGGTGAGCGCCAGAAGAGCGCTAACATCGTGGGCCAAACCATGAAGCTCAACCCGCACGGCGACGCCGCGATCTACGAGACGATGGTGCGCCTGGCCACCGGCAACGAGGCACTACTCGCCCCCTTCGTGGAGTCGAAGGGCAACTTTGGCAAGTACTATTCGGGCGACCTGAGCTACGCTGCCTCGCGTTACACCGAGGCCAAGCTCGCCCCCATCAGTGCCGAGATCTTCAAGGACATCGACAAGGACCCGGTCGACTTTGTCGACAGCTACGACGGCGCCATGAAGGAGCCGCGCCTGCTGCCTACCACATTCCCCAACATCCTTGTCTCGGCCAACAAGGGCATCGGCGTCGCCATGGCGTCCGACATCTGCGGCTTCAACCTCAACGAGGTCTGCACCGCCACCATGCACTACCTGCAGGATCCCAACTGCGATCTGCTCGAGTACATGCCCATGCCCGACTTCTCGACCGGCGGTGAGATTATCTACCGCCGCGAGGAGATGGAAAAGATTATCGAGACCGGCCTTGGCAGCTTCCAGATCCGCTCCCGCTGGCGCTGGATTTCCGAAGAGCGCATCATCGAGGTCTACGAGATCCCCTACACCACCAAGACCGATGTCATCATCGATCGCATCGTCAAGCTCTCCAAAGAGGGCAAGGTCAAGGAGATCGCTGACATCCGTGACGAGACTGACCTCTCGGGTCTGCGTATCGCCATCGATCTTAAGCGCGGTGTCGACCCCGACAAGCTCATGGCGAAGCTTTATCGCTCGACTACGCTGCAGGATTCGTTCTCATGCAACTTTAACGTGCTGGTCGACGGCTATCCCCGCGTTATGGGCGTACGCCAGATCCTGCACGAGTGGGTCAAGTGGCGTATTGAGTCCACGCGTCGCCGCATTAACTTTGACTTGGGCAAAAAGTCCGAGCGCCTGCACCTGCTGCACGGTCTTGAGGCGATTCTGCTCGACATCGACAAGGCCATCGCCATCATCCGTGGCACCAAGCTCGAGGCCGAGGTCGTGCCCAACCTTATGAAGGGTTTCGGCATCGACGAGACCCAGGCCGAGTTTGTTGCCGAGCTTAAGCTCCGCAACATCAACGAGGAGTACATCCTCAACCGCACCAAGGACATCGCTAAGCTCGAGGGTGAGATTGCCGAGCTTGAGGAGATCCTTTCGAGCGAAGAGAACATCAAGAAGGTCATCAGCGACGAGCTGGCCGCGGTCAACAAGAAGTACGTGATGCCGCGCCGCACGGGCAGGATCGAGCCCCATGAGGTTGTCGAGGTAAGCCTGGAGCCCGAGATCGAGGAGTACCCGGTTACCATCATGCTCTCGCGCGATGGCTACCTTAAGAAGATGACGGACCGCGTACTCAAGAAGGCTGCGACGCTCAAGTACAAGGACGGCGATAAGCCCTTTATCGAGTTCCCGTCCTCCAACACCCACGAGCTGCTGGTCTTTACCAACAAGAGCCAGGTATACAAGTGCAAGGTTGCGGCGTTTGAGGACACCAAGTCGGCCCAGCTGGGCTCGTACTTGCCCACCGACCTCGAGATGGAACCCGACGAGAGTGTCATCTGGGTCATCGACCCCGAGGACTACAAGGCCGACGTGCTGTTTGTCTTTGAGAACGGCCGCGTGGTGCGTGTCGCACTTGCCGGATACGTTACCAAGACCAACCGCAAGCGCCTCAAGAACGCCATCTACGGCGGCAGCAAACTGCTGTATGCTCAGGTACTCAAGGAAGACCGCGACATCGCGCTGGTCTCGAGCGACTACCGCCTGATGAACTTCAACACGTCGCTGCTCAAGACCAAGACGACCACCAACACGCAGGGCGTCCAGGCCTTTACCGCCAAGAAGGGTCGCTCGGTCACCACCGTCGGCACGACCGAGGAAATCCTTGGCGCTGGCGTCTCGGCCGAGAAGTTCACCGCGCAGAGTCTCCCCTCTGCCGGTGCCCTCATGAAGGAAAACGACATGCCGAGTTTGTTTGACTAGGACGACGGCAACGAGATCGTTAGACACTTCGCAAAGCGACGAGGCCCGGAACGCAACGGCATTGCGCCCGGGACTCGTCGTTTTTTCTTCTCAACTATTTTTTAACGCAGATAAATTGATTTCTGCTTATTTTTCTGCGTAAAACATGTCAGCGCCACTGCTTCGATGCCCTTTGGTCTGTCGTTAGCAAAACTTGCAAAAGTTAGCAAAACTTGCAAAAATTAGCAAAACTTGCAAAGGAGCTACCATGGAGTACAGCAAGAACCCCTTTACCCCAACATTTGGAAGCGTCCCTCCCTTTCTAGCGGGTCGCGAGCATATCCTGCGCGACATCAACCGTGGCTTTATCAACGGCCCGGGAGATCCCAACCTGTCGACTATTATTACGGGAGCAAGGGGAACGGGCAAGACGGCGCTTCTCTCGCTCCTTTCAGAAACGGCGTTCCATTGTTACCCTCCATAACTTCTGATTGTTGCCGTCTTGACGATTATGTATCTTTACATTACCTTCTGAAACATATGGCGCACCTTGTCCAGGCGGCTGTTTGGACGGCGGGGCTGGATGACCGGCTCGCCGACAGCGGCCTGATACCCTTTCAGTTCCGTCAGGCATACGCTCTGCCCGTTGGTGTAAAAGGCCAGATCAGTACGGTATGCCTGTATACAGCGGGCGGGAATCTCGCCCGTAAAGACAACTTCATCCTTTTTTACCTGGACCGTTTCGATGGTGGCACAGTATTTCGGTGCATCATGATAAGCCCTGGAAAGATATTCCCGGGGCGCATAGAGGGTGAAGGAGAGATAAGGTTCCAGCAGTTGCGTCCCTGATTCCTTCAATGCCTGTTCCAATACAATCGGGGCCAATGAGCGGAAGTCCGCCGGCGTGCTGACCGGACTGTAATAAAGCCCGTATTCAAAGCAAATCTTACAGTCCGTTACGTTCCAGCCGAACAAGCCCTGCTCCAGCCCGTAACGGATACCATCCCTGACAGCGTTTTGAAAACTCTGGTTCAAGTATCCCAGCGAAACCCGGCTCTCGTATTGTACGCCGGAGCCAAGCGGGAGTGGTGTAACAGACAGTCCGATAGATGCCCAAAACGGGTTGGGCGGCACCTCGATATGGATGGTGTGGCTGGCTGCTTTGAGCGGCCGCTCCATATAAATGATGGTGGGTTCCTTTACCACTGTTTCAATCTTGTATTTTTCCGACAGCAAAGCGGAAACGACCTCCAACTGCACCCGGCCCAAAAAAGAAAGAATGATCTCATGGGTGATGGAATCCACCTCGTAGCGCAAAAGCGGGTCAGTATCCGCAATTTGCGTAAGAGCGTCCAGCAGCCGTTCTCTTTGCGTTGCCGTTTTCGGCGCAATCGTCGTCCGCAGCATGGGGAGGGGGGCATCGCGCCACCTTTCACGAGGAAGTCGGGTGTTGTCCCCCAATACGTCGTTTAATCCCACGCTGTCGCTGGGAAGAATGACAATTTCGCCCTTGTGGGCGGTGTCTGTACGAACAATCTCCCCTTTGGATGGAATACGCATCTCTGTGATTTTCAGCTTTTCTCTCCCGGCCAGGGCCACCGTATCCCGCAGGCGCAGCGTTCCGCTGTATAGCCGCAGATAGATGAGCCGCTGGTCACAATCTGTATACTCCACCTTGAAAACGCTGCCGCATAGGGCGGCGCTCCCCTGTTCCCCAATTGGTTGGAACAGCCCTGTCACCGCATCCATCAACGGTTGAATGCCAAGGCCCTTTTTGGCGCTGCCATGATAGACCGGGAACAGGGAGGCGTCTTGAACCCGCCGCTGTTCCTCCTGCGCAAGTTCTTCCCGGCTGATTGGTTCTCCTGCGATATACTTTTCCAATAATTCATCGTTATTTTCAATGACCGCATCCCATGCTTCTATGTCGGTATTTTCCTCCAGGACTATTTCCGGGGACAGCGACACCGTCTGCTTGATGATAATATCGGCGGAGAGCTTATCCCGAACAGACTGATACACGCCTTGCAAATCAACGCCAGTCTGGTCGATCTTGTTGATAAAGATAACGGTGGGAATGTCCATTTTCCGCAGGGCATGGAACAGAATACGGGTCTGGGCCTGCACACCATCTTTAGCGGAGATCACCAAGATGGCCCCATCTAAAACAGCCAAAGAGCGGTACACCTCCGCCAAAAAATCCATGTGGCCGGGCGTATCCACAATGTTGACTTTACATCTGTTCCACTGGAAGGAAGTGACTGCCGCTTGAATGGTAATCCCACGCTGCCGCTCCAAAAGCATGGTGTCCGTCCTCGTTGTCCCTTTTTCGACGCTCCCCGGTTCTGAAATGGCTCCGCTGGCATATAGCAGGCTCTCCGTCAAGGTTGTCTTTCCAGCGTCTACATGGGCAAGAATCCCGATATTGATTATTTTCATGTGATTGTCCTCCCTTTACTGCCCCGAAGGGCATAAAAATCCCCAGCAGTAAAATACTTTTACCACTGGGGATGATAATTGCGGACATACACGTATACAGCATACACCTGTTTGTGAGTGCTGTTTTTGGGGATATGTCAAAATTGATAAGGCAAAAGTATTCTTAAATTGGGTACAAAAAACTAAGCCCCTACAAAAGGGACTATCATAATCCTTTGTTCCCACTATTTGATTATAGTTTTATTTAAGAATACCTTGCCGCATATTTTTTACTCCTTTTCTGGACTTGAATTATTATATCACATCAGTTTTAGGAAAACAAGTATCTAAAAGAAATTTTTCTTCCCCTTATATGTAACAATCATACCGGCTTCCTAACGTTCAGAATGGTTTCTACTGTCTGCTGCGGTGTTTGGTTGGAATTGTCCAGCCAAAAGCCGATCCGTGGTGTTGTCTGCATTTTACTAAATACAAATTCAATGTATACAGAAAGAAATATATAAGGAGTGGGAGGGATTCCGCCGTAGTCGGCATTGTGGGAAAATCCAAAAGTTTAGATTTTCCCACAATGCTTATCTTTTGGTCTTTGGTTCGGAATAGTGTAGTGCTGGCGGTCTATCTCTTGTTTTCGGTTGCTTGCTTCCTTACCGTACATGAGCATTTGCTCATGGCATCTCGCTTTCAAAGTCTTTTGAATCTGAGCTGGGGCATATATGCGCTTGCTCAGATTTGGTAAAAGGATACGATTGCGCCTCATTTTAATATAGGGTTTCTTAAGGCAAATGCAAGCAGAAGATGCAATAGCGAAATCATTGCTATCGCATATGGCTCTCTTTCCGCTCCTTGTTTAATTGGGACTTAAATCCTTCTGATAAGCAGGACGTTTTCGCCAAAGCGCTTATAAAAAGACGGCGCTGGGCCCGATCTCACCTTGCATGCAGACTGAAGGGCAGCCACCCAGCCCGGTACTGACGAAAACGGAGGGGCAACGGCGACAGCTCCTCTGCCAATGCGAACGCAAACAACACCGTAAACAACAACCGCCACAACAAGGGTAAGAAGCCTGCAGAGGGCGGCTTTCCCATAAGTCATGGAGCTGACTGGGGCTTCGCTTGCGTCCGTATCGATTTGCGCGCGTTCGAACTCCCGCGCGGGCGATGAGGACCTTCGTGACTGCATCCCTGATGGACAGAAGCGACGAGAGCCCCTTCTCGAGCGTCGACTCAGAGCTAACGTCGTCTCTTGCTTAAACTCTCCTTCGCGGTTTCGAAACTCAAGGTCTTTTAAAGTTTCGAAAATGAGAAGACGATATGCGCAAGGGCGCGTCGGGTGGTAAGCCCCAACCATGTCATGTCGCCAGCGATGAAGGGCGCGTCTGCGCGTGCTACAATCCAACTACCAGAGATAAAAACACAGTCCCCGTCGGGTAGTCGTGGGCGTGCGGGGGTCCGCATCAGTGACCTGCCTCCTTGGTTGTCCCTTCTCTGCATGGTCATCTACATAAAGGAGGAACCAACCATGCAGATCAGTGTGTCGTCCACCCTGACCGTATATCATGACGGCCAATTCTGGGTCGGGCTGGCGGAGCATGTCGAGGACGGCAGATACGGCGTCGCCCGCATCGTCTTCGGCGCGGAGCCGTCCGATGAGGAGATCCTGCGATTCGTTGTCGGCAAATGGGAGAAGCTCTCGTTCTTCGGCGACAAGGCCACTGAGACAAGCAAGCCCGCGAAGAACCCCAAGCGGCGCGCTCGCGAGGCAGCGAAAGCCCTTAAACGGCCCGCGGTGAGCACCAAGGCACAACAGGCGCTCGCGGCACAGCGGGAAGCGATGAAGCGGGAGTCGGCTCAAGCAAGAAGTCAGCGTCGCGCGGATGAGGCGGAGGCGCGCTTCGAGCAGCGGAAGCTGAAGCGCAAGCAAAAGCATCGTGGGCATTGACCGGTGCCGACATGGGCCCAGGTGTGAACAGGGCTACGTCCCCTATTCACACTGCTCACACATACAGCAGCGGGCACGGATTCGATTGAAACCGTGCCCGCTGTCTGATGCTAAATCATTTTATCAAACATGTGTTCTATTCCAGCGCAGTAATTAAATACGCTGGTACATAGATACTCCGATCAAGACGGCCGCGTATACGACCGGGAACTTTCGGCAATTGGATACGCGCCTGACCTGGGATATCCAAGCGAACAATTGGCCTAACCCGCAACAGGTCCCAGGCCAGGCGGGTATCCAATCGAAGGGGAGGGGCGCTCCGGTGTGGAGGCAGCGGAGCGCCCGGGGAAAGCCCCGCCGGCCGGCCAGTCGGCCCCGTTCGCCTGGCCGGCCGGGCCTCCGGGGTGCGGCGGACTCCCGTGAAGGAGGGGCGCCGCGCCCCGGCAAGCCGGGCTATTAGGCGGACGGCTCCTGCTGCGTGATGCAGTGGATGTTGCCGCCGCCGTAGACGACCTGGTCGGACTTGACGCCCACGCACTTGTAGACGCCCTCGCCCCAGACCTCGTCGTAGATCTCCTGGAGCGTGTCGACGGCCAGCTGGTCGTTCTCGTCGCCGTACTGCGGGACGATGACGCCGTGGTTGGTCACGAGGTAGTTCATGTAGGAGGCGATCAGCGGCTCGTCGGGGACGCGCGGCTCGGCGTTCTCGTCGGCGTCGATGGTGTCGCAGGAGGCCTGGTCCATGTACAGCGGCTTCACGGGCATGCAGAGCTTGTAGACCTTCAGCTTGCGGCCCTTGGCGTCAACCGCGTTGGAGAGGGTCTCGTAGGCGGCGTGGCACTGCTCGTAGAACGGGTACTCGGGGTCGTCGGTCCAGATGCAGACCATGACGCCCGGGGCGATGAAGGTGGCGACGTCGTCGATGTGGCCGTTGGTCTCCTCGGGGTCGATGCCCTCCTTGACCCAGATGACCTTCTCGACGCCGAGGTAGTCCTTGAGGTGCTCGGTCATGTACCCGCGAAGCTCCTCGCTCCAGGGCTCGAACTTCTTGCGGTACTTGGGCCAGAGGGACTCGGGGTCCTCCTCCTCCTCGAGCACCGCGGAGCAGGTGCGGCCGGGGGACAGGAGGCACTGGTCGGTGACGACGAGGGTGCCCTCGCCGTCGACGGTGATGGAGCCGCCCTCGAGGATCATGTCGTCGGGACGGTAGCGGCGGCAGCCGGAGAGCTCGGCCATCTTGAGGGCGATCTGCTCGTCCTTGTCCCACGGGAAGTAGAGGCCGTCGATGAGGCCGCCGTAGCCGTTGAAGTGCCAGTGGTTGGCGCGCTTCTCGCCCTTGCCGTTGATGACGTAGGTGGCGCCGGTGTCGCGGAACCAGGCGTCGTCGGTGGTCATCTCGACGACGGTGACGTTCTCGTCGTTCTCGAAGACGGCCTTGCAGTTGGCGTAGTCGACCTGGTTGGCGCACATGTAGACCGGGGTGAACTCGGAGATGGCGCGGGCGATGGCGGCATACTGCTTCTGGGCGGGCTTGGCGCCGTGGGCCCAGGTGTCGGTGCGGTGGGGCCAGCCTATCCACACGCGGTCCTGGGGGGCGAACTCGGCGGGCATGAAGAAGCCGTCGGCCCTCGGGGTGGACTCGGACTCGGTGATCGTACGCATAAGATTTCCTCCAAACCGAACGATCGTCTGCCGCGGGCGGGCTGCCCGCGGCCTAGGACCAAGAGATGGCGGGCGCCCGTCCCCCCGGCAGAGGTCGGGGCGCCCGGGGCCGGTTTTCACGGGGTCGCACCGGCGGGCGACGACGTAGCCAGGTGCGCGGAGACGGGACGCACGAGGGATACGGGAGAGGGGTCGGGGCGGTCGGCGGCTGCCGGAGCTATCGCCTGCACCCGCCCCGGGGGATGGTTGGCGGACCCGTCGCCCGGGCGCGCCCCCGGGGAGGCCGGGGTGCCCGGGGCCGGGGCCCCGGAACCGGGAGCCCTAGTTCTCCTCGGCCTCCTCGGCGAGGCGCTGGGCGGCCAGCTCGGGGGTGAGGCCCTTGTACTCGGTCTCGCGGCCCCTGGCGCTGACGACGCGGACGACCTCGCCGATGAGCATGAGCACGATGAAGATGATGATCATCGGGACCTTCTCGCCGACCTCGGCGGCGGAGAACGGCGCCAGCGTCGCGACGATGGCCAGGATCAGCTCGATGCAGGGGATGGCCAGCATGACCTTCATCATCGCGCCCTTGAACGGGAACGTGAAGATGCGCTCGCGGTTGGGGTCGTTCTTGCGGAGGTTGAGGAACGCCGGGAACATCGGGATGTAGGTGAGCAGCAGGAAGACGACGGAGGTGCCGAAGAGCATCCAGAAGACGCCGTTGGAGATGGCGTCGACGGGAACGAGCTGCAGGCAGAGGACCAGGGAGGCGACGACGGCGTTGACCAGGTTGGCGCCGTTGGGCATGTCGTCCTCGGAGACCATCGAGGCGAAGACCTTGGGCATGTTGCCGTGCTCGGCGGCGTAGCGGGCGACGGAGTTGACGCCGAAGGACCAGGCGGCCATGTTGGCGAACAGGGCGATCAGGAAGGCGATGCAGATGACCTTGAAGAGCACGGAATCGCCCACCATGGTCTGGACTGCGACGATCATGCCGTAGTCGGGGTCGATGGAGTCGGCCGGGATGGCGGCGCCGATGCCGAAGCCAGCGAACAGGTAGATGGCGCCAATGGTCAGGCCGCCCAGGATGATGGACTTCGGAATGTCGTGGGTCGGGTTCTCCATGTCCTTGGCGAAGGTGCAGATGACCTCGAAGCCCGTGAAGTTGAAGATGATGATGGACAGGTAGCCCAGGGCGTTGGTGTTGGTGAGCTCGGGCAGGAAGGTGGCGGCGGACATGTCGTTCGCGAAACCGTTCTCCATGGCATACCAGATGCCCAGGGCGCCGACGATAACGGCAACGGCGACCTTGATCAGGGCGCCACCGTTGAGGACCCACTCGGAGTCGGCCGCCTTGGAGCGGCCCATGAGGTAGACGATCCACACGAAGGCGAGCTCGATGCCCATCTTGGCGATCAGGTTGAACTCGACGCCAAAGACCATGCCCAGGATGTCGGGGAACATGGTCGCCAGCGAGGCGATCCACAGCGGGTAGTTGACCCAGTAGTAGTACGAAATGCGGGCGCCCCACTTGTCGCCCAGGCCATCGCGTACCCAGTCGTAAATGCCGCCCTCGCCGTCATAGGTGGTGCCGAGCTCGGCGACGACCATGCCGTAAGGGAGCAGGAAGGTCAGGATCAGGAAGATCCACCAGAAGAACTGCTGGTTGCCAATGGCAGCAGCAGGAGCGGCGGCCTCGCAAACGAAGACGACGCAGATGATGGTCGAAATGACCGTCAGGAAGGAAAGCTTTTTCTTTCCGTCACTCATATTTAATCCTTTGCTCAGTCGTTTTCAGACAGGGCGCCAGTGCTTACGCGCAGTGGCGCAGATGATGGGCGGCAAGAGACAAGCATCTGCTGCTGCCCATCAGAAAGCATCGTACAGGCCATACCACACGTCGGTGTAGATGAAGTCGGCGCCCTTGATGCACTCGGTTGTCGTCGGAGACTTTGCAGTTCTCCTCGCCGATGGCCATGAGGTCGCCCATCTCCTGCGAAGGCGGGCGAGCCGTAGCTCGCCCGACCTGGTACGTCTTACAGACCGTGCTTACCGAGGGCCGCCATGCGCTCATTGATGGTGGCGCGGTATGCCGCAGCCTTCTCCTCGTCGGGCTCGCTCTGGGGGCACAGGGTGGCCAGGATGGCGCGAATGGAGTGCTTGCGGTTCTCGGCCTCGACCCAGCACAGGGAGCACTCGGGATCGTCCATGACCTCGTCGACGACTTCCTCGCCACGGTTGGCGGGCAGGCAGTGCATGAACATGCTGTTCGGACCGGCAACGTTCATCATATCCCTGGTCACCTGGTACTTCGGATAGAACACATCCATGTAGCTGGAGCTGGAGACTTCACTGTCGTAGAGGCCGTACCACACATCGGTGTACACGAAGTCGGCGCCCTCGATGCAGGAGATGTCGTCGGAAATGGTGATGGTGCCGCCGGAGACCTTGCAGTTCTCCTCGCCGATAGCCATGAGATGCTTGCCGAACTCGGCGCGCTCCTCATCGGTGCCTATATGCAGGCAGCCGTCGGGAATCTGATGTCCCTTCGGTCCGAACTGCACGAAGTCCATGCCCATCTTAGTGCAGATGAACATGAGCGACGCGCAGGTCTGGGTGGCATCGCCGATCCAGGCAAACTTGCAGTCCTCGATCTTCTTGCCCTCGGGGAGGTTCTCGATCATGGTCATGAGGTCGCCGAGCTCCTGGGTGGGATGGTTGTACTCGCTCATGCCGTTGATGACGGGGGCCGCGGAGTACTTCGCCAAGCTCACTACATCCTTATGACGATCGACGCGGGCCATGAGGATGTCGACGAGGCTTCCCATAACGCGGCCGGAGTCCTCGATGGACTCATGGCCACCCAGCTGGATGGAGCCGGGGCCGAAGAACTCGGCGTGACCGCCGAGGTCGGTCATGGCCGTCTCGAAGGAGATGCGGGTACGGGTGGACACCTGCTGGAAAATCATGCCGAGGGTCTTGTCCTTCAGCAGGTGCGGGTACTCGCCGCCCTCCTTGATGAGCCCCTTCATGGCGATGGCCAGATCTACCATGCCGAGCAGCTCTTCTTTTGTGAAGTCGTTGGTGTCGATGTAATCTTTGACCATTGAAATCTCCTTCAAAATTCGTTGGCCGGACCGCCCCTTGCGGACCGCGCTCCCATGAAGCGCCCCGAAATGAGCGAGACGCTCCCTTGCGCCACACAGCATGGGGCGCACCCGTAGTTTTGAGAAGAAATAACCAGGATTATTTTCAGATTACATTAGCTCACCGCACACCTTGCCCTGGCTAATCCTAGCTAATCCTAACTAATCCTAACTAGTCCTAACGCCTAAACGGATTGATATTGAACTGGTTTCTTCGCCCTGTGCGCCGCTGTCAACACCTTGCGCCTCCGTTCTAAGGAACCGCCGAGCACCGACGTGCCCGACACCCAAGAATACGTAGACAAGCTGCTCCTCGCCTTCTGCGAGCACTGTCACCTGACCGCGCGCGAGCGCGTCATCTTGAAAGAGGTGCTGCAGGGCAAGGACAACCAGAACATCGCCAGTTCGCTGCAACTGGCCCTGGGCACTGTGAAGGCCCATGTGCACAACATTCTGAAGAAAACCGGCACCGCCACCCGCCAAGAACTCACCCAGCTGTTCTGGAAGGGATGAAGAACGGCCGTAGACGGCTGATCCCGTAGGGGGCGGCCGCATAGCCGCACCGACTCCCAGCCTCTCAGAGCCCGGCCCTTTTACGGCCACTCAGTTCCTTTCTAAGTTTTTGCGCAAGCTCGTCTCGGCTACTCACACCAAGCTTGGCGTAAATATTCGATATGTGGGTTTTCACCGTGTTGACGGAAATGCATTCTTGCTCAGCAATCTCCTTGTTCGATGCGCCCTTTTCAAGGAGCGACAGCAGTACTTCCTCGCGCTTGGTCAGCCCGTATTCGCGAGCAATCCAGGGCACAAGGGATTCCGCCAACCGCACATTACGTATCCGCCGATGATGTGCAAGAAAGACATACGCAGCCACGGTGAAGCAAAGCGCCATAATCTCAACGGGAACCCTACGAGGAGAGACAGAGCGCGCGCCGCCCTCCTGTCTAAAGGCCAAATACGTTGCCGCTTCCGCCAAGGCATATATGAGCACAAGTAAGAGCGAGAGAACCCATCGCCATCGGCTCATACGTCGAAACTCTGCCGCCAAGCAGCAGATGCCGTACCCTATTACCCAGATCGCCAACAACCTGGTAAAGAGAAACTCGCGCCATAGTGCAACCGATTCGACTGACGAAGCGCCACTTGCCAAAGCCACCATCATGCAAACTGCCCAAAAAAATCCCTCTACGAGAGAGATGCTGCGCGAGAGCAAGCTGCCGAGCACGAGCCGATACAAGAGGATTACCACCATGTTGAATGCAAAGCGGAGCATAGGATAGGCGTTTCGCGTGCCCTCGAATTGCATCGCGAATTCCGGAACGAACTCATACATGAATACAGAACATATATCTATCGTATACAAAAGGAAGGTGAGCGCGACGAAGAGATAGCCCCGCCTGCGCTCGACATAGTGCAGACTCCCATAGGCAGCACTGACTAACGCATAGGCGATGCAACTTGCCACATTGTAGAGAAAAGCGAGGGACACGACTCCTCCTTCATCAAGCGGCAACATTATAGAAGATTTAGCACCCAAGGCTAAAACTACCCCAACGTCCGATTTGTCTCCCTGCATTTTCGCTGTTCAGGGACAGGGGGATAGAAAATCATCCTCCGATTAATCTCAAATCCCTCTCTGTTTTTCTTAACAAAGGACCCCCTGACTCTTAAGGTTGAATTACTGCAGCGCAAAAAAGAGACAGCGCTGCAACCAAATTAAGGAGGGTCTTATGAGCACATCCCATCAGAAGCAACCTCTCAGCCGCCGTCGTTTCGTCATTGGATCGAGCGCCCTAGCGGCTGCCGCGTTCTCGGGCGGACTCTGGGGATGCGCATCCGGGGAGCAGCCTGGATCAAATGCCACGCCCGGTTCCGCCGATCAAAACATTGCCGATATCGTGCTCCGCAACGGCCATGTGCAGACCATGGTGTCAGAAAGCGATGTTGCATCAGCCGTCGCTATCGCGGGCAACAAGATCGTGTACGTGGGCGACGATTCGGGCATCGATGCTTTCGTAGGAGACAAGACTCAAGTCATCGACCTCGATGGCAAGTTCGTCTCCCCCGGCTTCATTGACGGCCACATCCACGCCCCCGCCAACTGGTTCAACGCCCTCTTCCAGATCGACCTGACGGGGCTTACCACCAACGAGGAATACCTCAAGGCAATCCGCGCCTTCGTGGAGGCCCATCCCGACGAGGAGGGCTACATCGGAGCGCCTTTCATGCTCAATGCCTACCAGCTTCCCGACGGCTCGAATCCCGGGCCCTCGAAAGAAGATCTAGATGCCATCTGCCCCGATAAGCCCATTCTCATCCACGACGTCTCCTACCACGCCGCTTGGGTCAATTCCAAGGCCCTCGAAATGGCTGGCGTAACTGCCGACACCCCCGACCCAGAAGGCGGCCTGTTCTATCGCAATGAGAAGGGAGAGCCTTCGGGGTGCGTCTCCGATGCCGCCAAGGGAATTGTGTTCGCCATCATGCCCAACACCATGACCAACGATAATCTGAAAAAGGCCATGCGCAAATTCATGAAGGAAGCAAACTCCTATGGCATAACCGGCATTACAAATATCACCCAAGGCGGTCTTGATATTATCGACATGTATCACGAGTTGGAGGACGAGGGCAATTTGACCCTGCGCATGCGCGTCGTCCCCACTATGAAAGAAGGCCGCACCTATGACGAGGTGCTTTCCGCCATCAAGTCCTACAACGACTCCGCCACAGACATGATTTCTTCGAATACCGTGAAGATTTTCTACGACGGAGTGACCGAAAGAGGCACCGCCGTCTTCCTGGAACCCTACCAGGAATCAACGGGGCTCGGCGATCATTGGTGCGGCGAACCCATCTGGTCTCAGGAAGACTTTACCCGTCTTGTACACGACTTTGATGCAGAAGGCGTTCAGGTGCACGTGCACGCCATGGGCGACGGCGCCGTTCACGGCACCCTTGATGCCTTCGAGGAGGCTCGGGCGACCAATGGGAAGCGCGACGCGCGGCACACGATCACCCACGTATGCGCCATTACCGATGAGGATATCCAGCGCATGGCCGATTTGGATGTAGTGGCGAATCTCCAATTCCTGATGATGTACCACGATGATCTCATGGACCTGGAGCGCGCCTATATCGGCGACGAGCGCGCCATGGCGTTGTACCCAACAAAGCACTTGGCCGAGGCAGGCATCTGCATCAGCGGCTCCTCAGACGCCCCCGTCATTCCATTTGCCCCGCTCGATGCGATCGAGGTCGGCGTTACCCGCAACTCGCCCTATCCCGAGGAAGAGGACACCGACATGACCCGCTGGCCCGAACAGGGGCTCACAGCCTATCAGCTGCTCGAGGCCTACACCAAGAACGACGCCTACCAGAACTTCATGGACGATATTATCGGCACCGTTGAAGTAGGCAAGTTCGCCGATCTCGTCGTGCTGGACACCAACATTCTCGAAGCCGATGCCAAGGCCATCTCCGACACGCGCGTGATCTACACCATCTCCGACGGCCGCATCGTCTACAAGGGATAGAACCACGCCAGAAGGTGCCAGCAATACAGAACGGCTCACAAACCCTCGAACACAAGCCCCCGCGGCTCTGCGGTCTTTAGGCCCCCAGAGCCGCGGGGGCCAATCTATGCGACTTCGCAGTCCTTACCGGCACTGCGGCAATACGCAAACACGCAGTATCCCGAAAGGGCTTCTCACTCTCCAATTTGTTTTAGCGCACTTTACTACCGGCGAGAAAATCAGGTACTACCGTAAGCTTCGCGGGCTCTATCAGGGAGAGCTGGGCGAGAAAATCGGCGTCTCCAAGGGCGCGATCCGTCGCTATGAGACGAATTTCAGGACTCCCAAGCAGCCTCAGGTGGAAGCCATCGCCGAAGCTCTCGACATCTCTCCGCTTGCCTGTTGGACTTCAGGGTAGAGAACGCCCGAGACCTCCTGGGCCTCCTTCTGCAGCTGGAGGACGAGTTCGGCATCGTGCCTGTCGAGAATGAATCGGGCCTTTCAATCGATGTATCTGCCGAGAAGGAGCCCGCCGCTGCCCGGCCTCCCTCAGGGTCTCAACGTGCATAAGGTCGACGGCCAGCCCCTCAGCTCGATAGCCGCCCTCAGCCTCGGCCTGCTAGTCGTGTGCCTGTTCACCTAGGAGAAATCATGCCGAAGGCAGCGCTGGACCATGGTTTGCGGCCACACCTCCGCAACCGCGCGATGAGGACGACGAGGTCTCTGGCGAGGTATATGCCGTCGACGAAGACGACCCTGTGGACCGCGTCGACGCACTCGGGCATGGGCCAGACCTCCCAGAACTCGGCCGTCCTGCGCCTGAAGACCCGCCCGCCGCAGTAGGGGCAATAGACGGCCTTCATGGACACCTCTTCCGAAAGGATTTTTGACGGTTCCGGAAAAGGGTTATCTACCTGCGGGAACGATAGGCAACCGGACACGCATTCTGTCCGAGCGGTTAAAAGCGGGCACGGAATTCAAACGGCTGAAAAAGGGGCATCGACCTGCGCCGATGCCCCCAACGTGGACACACATTTTGTCCTATAAGCCTTAGCCAACAGATTGCCTGCACAAAAAACATGGCCACCTGCAAAGGGTGGCCATGTAGATTCTATCTGCAAGAAATCTTATGCGTGCGTGGTGTGCTTTCGCACGTTCAGTCATGCGCGCCTTCGCGTTTTCACACTCTAGCACGTTCATGCGTTCATGCGTCCACGCTTTCCGCATTCTCGCGTTCGCGCTTTCGTATTGGTCTATTCGCCTGTGCGAATTACCACGTGCGGGAATTCATCTGGCGGAACTGAGCAACGGTTGGAGCGTGCGAATTCATGCCGCCGTCAACGTTGATGATCTGTCCTGTGGTGTAGGTACTTTCATCGGAGGCAAAATATACGGCTGCATGAGCAATGTCTTCTGGGCAACCGTAGCGGTTAACCATGATGCTACCCAAGAAGATATCTTTGAGCATCTGAGGAACCTTCGCCTCGTTTTCTGGCGTAACAATCAAGCCTGGACGGATGCAATTGCAGCGGATGTTGTCTTTGCCGTATTGCAAGGCAACGTATTGCGTGAAGATGTCTACGCCCGCCTTGGCGCATGCATAAGCGGTAGAACCTAAGTCGCCTGCACATGATGCCATAGAGCCAATGTTGACGATTGCGCCGCCACCAATTTCTTTCATGTAGGGGATAGCGCACTTCGTTGCATAGAAGGTGCCGCGCAGGTCGCTTTCCAAAATAGCGTCCCACATTTCAAGGGTGAGCTCGTCAACACGACCGTCCTTGAGGGCAACGTTTGCTGCATTGTTTACCAAAATATCGAGCTTGCCGTATTGCTCTACAGTGTCTGCAATAAGCGCTTCGATGCTTGCTGGTTCGGTAATGTCGAAATAGTGGAAGCTTGCCTTGCCGCCTGCTTCAACAATTTGATCAACTACAACTTGGCCTTTTTCGGCACGACGACCACTAATAACAACCGTTGCGCCCTCGGCTGCGTATACCTTTGCGATACCGATGCCAATACCGCTGGTGGAGCCCGTTACGATAGCAACTTTGCCTTCGAGTCTACCCATTGTGGTCCCTTTCTCGTTCAAATAATCGATAAGGTATTTGTATTCCTTTTTTGCGTGTTTGTGAATATTTGCATAGAAAAAGCGGATGGCAGGCGTGTGGATTTCGGCAGGAAGGGAAGGGGCCGGCCGCGTTGCGTACACTGCCGTATTCTTTTCTGCAGGAAAAAATGTTGAGCTGCTCGTTTTTCTGTTTGAATAGTAGACAGATTTAGCATGGTCAGAGGCTGCTAGCAAACAATTTACCCCCTCAACAAAACGCTTGCTCTCTGACATGCCATGCTCGGCGCACAAAGTTGGGGCCTTCCCAGACGGGAAGGCCCCTTTGCTGATTATCTTAGCGCTTCATTTCAATGGAGCTGCACCAATGGTATCCGTGCTTATTTATAGTTGTTGCGCTTTCTGAACGTGAAGAGCGCCCCAGCACCAGCCGTAAGTACAACAGCGCAGATGCCCATCAGGTACAGGGCGGCGCTATCGCCGGTGTGAGGGAGATTGGATGCAGACTTATCGGAGTCGACCCCGACGATGGTCAGCTTGGCATCGTCGATGTTCACGATGAACTGGTCGGTCACATCGTTGCCCTCGGCATCGGTCACGACCGCCTGACCGCTTTTCGTTACAGGGTACTCGCCCGCATCGGTGCCCGTTGCAGAAGCCTCAACGCCGGAAACGTAGAAGGTCTGACCATTGATCTGGAACTCCAGGGTCTCGAAACCGGATACGGACTTCTCGGTGCCATCGTAGGTCACGGACTTGGAGTTAGGAGTGAGGGTGATCTGGTACTTCTCGCTACGGTCGGTAACGGTCAGGGTTCCATACGTCTTGTTGATCTGATAGTTGTCCAGATTGGTTCCCTCGTTGGGGATGCATTCGAATGCATTCTCAGAGGAGCCGACGATCTTCTGCGAGCCGGTGAAAGAATAGGTGGCACCTTGGCCATCGACCCAACCAGTATCCCGGGCAGCCTCCCCAACGGTGACCTTGTGATTGGTCAGGGGCTTGCCGTCGTACTCCTTCGAACCACTCGCGGAGGTCAGGGTGACCGGACGTGGTGTGATCTCCACTATACCTGTTTCAAACTTGGTAATATTGTAAGAGTCGGGACTACCCTTAATAAATATTATCTCAAACGTATTATTATTCGTTATGCCAACATTGGTCCGAGAACTAGTCGATATGCAATAAACATCGTCAAACGTAGCAAAACCAGGATCAACTGATACGGGACAGGCAAGAGGTTTGCCGTCATAGGTTTTTGAGACGTTTGTGGACCTAAGAGTTACGTTACGCTTTGTAATCTCGATTTCGAATCGTTCCTCATCCACATCACCTCCCGAAACCACCAAGGTCACGTGGCCGACTTGAGTTCCCATTACAGAAACGGTCTTGCGATTAGGATAAAGATTATCAAGATACGAGATTGTGACATCTCCACCGTCATTGTCACGAATATAATCCCATTTATATTCAGACCTTGATGTTATATTGGTATATTGTGCAGCAACGCCGTACTGAATCTTATCAGGGCCTTTGAATGCATTGCCAACGGGATCGCTTACCGCCCCACCCTCACCAGCGAAAGCTGCAACGGGTAGAAAAGATGCTGCCAGCACTGCCGCCAGCATCACCCTCGCAAATCTTTTCGCAAGCGATTGGGAGAGAACTGCAGTTTCGACCTCTCCCCATTTGGAGAATGCGGCATCCATGAAGCTCATGTCTGCTCCAATCGCATCGAATTGAACCAACGTAAAACGCAACACGACGTACAGTGTGTTGCTACGTTTTTTCCATCCGGTAAAGAATAACCGAATCTTTGTTGGCTATGCGTCGTTTGAATGTAATTACCCCTCTAGTAAATCATATTTGTTACTTTTCAGCACCACCAAACCAGATTCTGCCTCCTTCGAATTAGGCACCCACCCCATCAAGACCACGAAGCATCCCCGCCCAGAGCAAGCCCGAGCCGAGCAAGGGACATGCCCGAAAATAATTCTCTGTTAACATGAAATGCAATGTTGCAATAGGGAACGCACGCTTGAATTGGAGGATGCAGTGAAGATACAGGTTAAAGATACCTTGGCCAGGCGCCTGCCGGTTTTCGTCCTCACGCTCGCAGCCATAGTCGGCGTTTGCGCCTTCACCTTCTCCGGCACCCAGAATTACGCCTGGGCTGAAGACGAAGGACCCATTGCCACTTGGAATAGAGTCCCAGCGCCGGGGGATATCGGCGTCCCAGCAAATGATAGGCACCTTACGCTTGAAATAAGACAAACTAGCTCGGGCGATCACCTGGAGGCCCATATCACGAATAACGACGAAGATACAATTCCCCCATCTGTCCTTGAGTTGACAACGGGAGATGGGTCAATATTAACCGCCTATTTTGGTTCACCTATTTCTACTGGCGGCCAACAAGGAGCATCTTCCATTGAAGGCTCGAAAGCCGATACCCGATTCATCAGTGCAGCGCTCTACGAAATCGTCACCGTGACCTTCGATATGAAAGGCCACGGAACCCAGATTGGCCCCATTACGGTCAAGAAGGGGACGTCCGTCACCCTGCCCCAGCCCACCGACCTGGAATATGACTTTGGCGGCTGGTTCACCGAAGAGGGCCTCACCACCTCGTTCAACGGCACCGCCGCTACGACCATGACCGTCTACGCCAAATGGACCAAAAAGGAAAAGGTCACCGTTTCCTTCGAATCCGAATTCGGGACCGCACCTGAGGCCAAAACCGTGAACAAGGGCGAGATCGTCGAACTCCCTAATCTAGGCACTGACGGCGACTACACATTCGTTGGCTGGATCATGAAGGGCTCCGAAGGCACCGATCCCTTTATCGGCGAATACACCGCTAAAGAAAACATCACCTTCACGGCTGTCTGGGAAGCTCCCTCCACTCCCATCATCGAAATGGTCGATGTCACCTTCGACATGAACGGCCACAGCGACAGTGTGACCAAGCAGACCGAGAAGGGCAAGCCCATCACCCTTATCGATGATCCCACCGCTGAAGGCTACACCTTCAAGGGCTGGACCTACGACAAGGAAGGCAAGCAGGCCTTCGACGCCAAAAAGAACGCAGACCAGGACACTACCCTGTACGCCCAGTGGGAGAAGAATGCCGACTCCGCTCCCACCAACTCAACAATCCCCCGGACCGGTGACAACCAGATGGCACTCCTGGCATCCCTTTGCTTCAGTGCAGCAGCCCTGATAGCAGTCGGCATCGCTTTAATCGCGTATCGCAAACGCAAGCACGCATAAAGCATACGTGACGTTACCGTTCTAATTCTCGATCTAAACAGAGGGGAGTCCCGCGGGACTCCCCTTCCCATTCGCGTACCTAATTACGCTGTTCCTACTAAATTGGGAATTCTATTCCCAATTTTTTCCTATTCCCACTCAATGGTCGCGGGCGGCTTGGACGTAATGTCGTAGCACACGCGGTTGGCGCCGGGGACCTCGGCAACGATGCGGCCGGAAATGCGGGCCAGCACATCGTAGGGCAGCTTGGCCCAGTCGGCGGTCATGGCATCACTGGATTCGACGGCACGCAGGATGATCGGGCGCTGATAGGTGCGCTCGTCGCCCATAACTCCAACGGACTTGATGTCGGGCAGGACCGCGAAATACTGCCAGCAGCTGTGCTCAGAGTTGCGCTCGCCGGTCTGCTCAAACAGGCGCTGGTTGTAGGCGTCGAGCTCCTCGCGCACGATAGCGTCGGCGTTCTTGAGGATCTCGAGCTTCTCCTTGTCGACCGCACCGATGATGCGGATGGCCAGACCCGGACCCGGGAAAGGCTGACGGAACACGATATGACCCGGCAGGCCCAGTGCCAGACCAAGAGCGCGGACCTCGTCCTTAAAGAAGTGATCAAGCGGCTCAATGAGGTCGAAGTGTACGCCCTCGGGGAACGGGATCAGGTTGTGATGGCTCTTGATGGTGGCCGTCTTGCCGCCCGTCTTGCGAGCGCCGGACTCGATGATGTCGGGGTAGATGGTGCCCTGAGCCAGGTACTTGACCGACTTGCCATCGGTCTCGAGCTGCTGCGCCACGGCGAAGAACTCTTTCCAGAACTGAGTACCGATGATGCGGCGCTTCTCCTCGGGCTCGGTCACGCCGGCCAGAAGCTCGGCATAACGGTCCTCGGCGTGAACGTGGATAAAGTCGACATCGAACTGCTTGGTGAAGACCTCCTCCACCTGCTCGGGCTCGCCCTTGCGCAGCAGGCCGTGGTTGATGAACACACAGGTCATCTGCTTGCCCACGGCGCGAGCGCCCAGCGCAGCCACGACGGAGGAGTCGACGCCACCGGACAGGGCCAAAATCACGCGGTCGTCGCCGACCTTCTCGCGGAACTCGGCTGTCATGGTCTCGACCAGGTTGTCCATGCTCCAGTTGGGCTCCAGGCCGCAGATCTCAAACAGGAAGTTGCTCAGCAGCTGCTGACCGTACTCGGAGTGTTTGACCTCGGGGTGGAACTGCGTGGTGAAAATCTTGCGCTCGGGGCACTCCATGGCGGCAACCGGGCACACGTCGGTGCTGGCGGTAACGGTAAAGCCCTCGGGTACCTCGGAAACGGCGTCGCGGTGGCTCATCCACACGGTTTGCTTCATGGGCGTGGAGTTAAAGAGCTTGGCGCCGGCCGTGCGTGTGATGGTAGCACGGCCGTACTCGCCCACCTCTGAGTGGCCGACCTTGCCGCCGAGCGTCACGGCCGTGATCTGATGGCCGTAGCAGAAGCCCAGGACGGGAAGGCCCAGGTCAAAGATGGCAGGATCGATGGACGGAGCGTCCTCGGCATACACGGAGGCCGGGCCGCCGGAAAGGATGAGCGCAGAGGCGTTCATCTCGCGAATCTCATCGGCCGAGATGTCGCAGGGAACAATCTCGGAATACACGTTGAGGTCGCGGACGCGACGGGCAATGAGCTGACCGTACTGCGCACCAAAGTCGAGTACGAGGACCTTTGCGGAAGCCTTTTGATCCATGGTTTCCCCCTCTTGTTGGCGGGGAGCCGATGCCCACCCGCGCGAATAAACGAGAATAACTTTCATAGTGTACACGTTATATGGGGTTTCTCGTCCCTCGCAGCCATCAGCGCACGGCAAACGCACGACCTGGGCCCCTATTTGACGGCAATTGAAGTGTTGCCAAACGTTACAGATGATGTAATACGTTTGAACATTGGACACCCTGTGCCACAATACTGCCGAACGACTCCGCCTCTGGGGCGGCAAATACGATAGGAACACCAACATGAAGCGCATCCTTCTCATCGCCACGGGCGGCACCATCGCATCGACCGAGGACGGCAACGGCCTCTCCCCCGTCCTGACCGGTGAGGAACTCGCCCAGAGCGTCCCCGAGATCTCGGGCCTCTGCGAGCTCGACGTCGTGCAGCCCATGAACATCGACAGCACCAATATGCGTCCGAGTGACTGGATGCGTATCCGCGACGTCATCGTCGAGGGCTATGCCGACCACGACGGCTTCGTGATTCTGCACGGCACCGACACCATGAGCTACACCGCGGCGGCGCTTTCTTACCTGATTCAGGACAGCCCCAAGCCCATCGTGCTCACCGGCTCGCAAAAGCCCATGGGCAACCCCTTTACCGATGCCAAGCTCAATCTGTACCAGAGCCTGCTCTATGCGCTTGACGAGCATTCGCACGACGTCTCAATCGTGTTTGGCGGTGTGGCCATAGCCGGCACGCGCGCCCGCAAGCAGCGCACCATGAGCTTTAACGCGTTCATTAGCGTCAACTATCCGCCCATTGCCTACATCCGCAACGACCGCATCGTGCGCAACGGGCTCCACGGCACGCATCAGGGCGAAAACCCGGTGCATTTCTACGACAGCATCGATCCGCGCGTATTTGTACTCAAGCTTACGCCCGGCGTAAACCCGGGCATCCTCGACGCCCTTGCCGATAGCTACGACGCCGTGATTCTGGAGACCTTTGGCATTGGCGGTATCCCCGAGTTTGGTGAGTCGGGCGAGTCGTTCCAAGAAGCAATTTTCCGCTGGGTCGATTCGGGTCGCACCGTCGTTATGACCACACAGGTCCCCGAAGAGGGCCTCGATCTGGGTGTTTATGAGGTCGGCCGTGCCTACGCCGACCATCCGGGTATTTTGCGCGGCGACGATATGACCACCGAAACGCTCGTGGCCAAGACCATGTGGGCGCTCGGCCAGTCACGTGATGCGGCCGAGATTCAGCGCCTGTTCTACAGCCAAGTCAACCATGACCGCATCCCGATGGTGTAGCTAAAACAAAATCCGCCTCTTTGGGCCTTGTAGGGCACGTGGTACCTCTCGGAACGTGCAAAAAGCGGAGTTTTCAGCACCCGCCCCTTCCGGAAACGTTAAAACCGCTAGCTGTAAATCGCTTTTCGGTTCGATAGGCTCGTCCCACGCGTCTATTATTCCTCATAATAATGAATTTTGTGGATAATCCAAAACAGCAAGCATCGTATTTGCGCCTTCGGTTGCTGTCAATTTATTGAGGGATGCTGAATACTCGGGTTTTTGCACGCCGCCGTCGGGGGGACCCGTTCAGCAAACGACAAATCTAGCAAAAACGCCTACTCAATGCCCTCGAGAAGCTCTGACACCGTCATGCCAAGCGCGGGCGCAAGTTTAAATAAAATCTCGAGCGTGCTGTTTGCCGTTCCGCTTTCGATTTGATCGAGATAAGGTCGGCTGATTCCAACCGCCACGCAAAAATCGACCTTGGAGATACCAAGGGCCTTGCGCGTCCGCTCGACTCGCTCGCCAAGAATCTGTTTCGCATGTTCGTTCATGCAGACGAGTTTGAAATGGAGCAAAACAAAAACGTAAACTATAGTTTACGTTTTGCCTAATATACAGGAGTTTTCTATGTCGGGTTCTTCGGTCCGCATGTACCGAGCCACGCTTCGCACAAACAGCGCACCGCCCAAGCTCGTCGTCGTTGAAGCAGAATGCCTTTCGCCCGATGAGCGCACAGCATTTGCATTGCTATCAAGTCGCGTCGCCGCCGTTTTGGTCCCTTGCCCAGCGCAAGGTGAACTTGCCATCCAATGCCAAGCGCACGGCTGCTCACTCAATCAGGCTGCCGTAATCGCAACCAGCCAGTGTGGCCTGCCCCTTCTCTTGGAAGCCGGTATCGCGCTCTGCCTTCGCGGTGCCGGATACGAAAACGAGGCCGCCGCCGATGTGGTCTTTCAACCACGATCGAGCGGCGGCCTCGCAGCAGCCATCGAATATGCTTGCAGGCTCGTTGCCTAAAGGCGCAAGCTAAAAGCCCAGGCCAAAGCCTGTGCCGGTAATCGCCGAATACATAAAGTAGACGTTAATTACGTTGAGGAATGCGCCCGTGATGCAGCCGTTTCGCAGGTAGCGCTCGCACACGATGCGCGCCATGGCGGCGGAGTCCTCATTGTTCTTTGCCTGGCGTCCCGCCGTAAAGTACGTCGCCACGCTCAGCAGCAGGTTGAGCACCGGCAATGCCAGCAGCTCGTAGCTCTTGCCCCAGCGCGTCACCTCACCGGCGGCATTAAACTTTGTTGCCACCTCGGGACCAATGTTGGGGATTACAAACGCTGCGACCACCAGCGGAAGCACTGCAAGCACCAGCAGCGCGATGCCCATGTAGCCAGCTTTTTTTCCATATTTAAACATGCTCGCCGTCCTTACACGTTAAAGCGGAAGTGCACGACGTCGCCATCGGCCATGACATACTCTTTGCCCTCGATGCGCAGCTTGCCTGCAGCCTTGGCGCCTTGCTCGCCACCGAGCTCGATGTAGTCGTCATAGCCAATGACCTCGGCCTTAATAAAGCCGCGCTCAAAGTCGGTATGAATGACACCGGCGGCCTGCGGGGCGGTCGCGCCCTGACGCACCGTCCAGGCCTTGACCTCCATCTCGCCAGCCGTAAAGAACGACTGCAGACCGAGCAGCTTGTAGGCTGCCTGCGCGAGCACGTCCAGGCCGGGCTGCTCCAGGCCCAGGCTCTCCAGGTAGTCGGCCGCATCCTCGGGATCGAGCTCGGAAAGCTCGGCCTCGATCTTGGCGCAGATCGGCAGCGGCTTGACGCCATCGATGGGCGCCAGGTCCTCGTTGAGCATGTCCTCGTCCACGTTGGCCACATACAAGATGGGCTTCATGGTGAGTAGGAACAGGCCCTTGGCAGCGGCGCGCTCCTCGTCGGTCATCTCCATGGACGCGGCGCGCTTGCCCTCGTTGAGCCAGGCGAGCAGGCGCTTGGCGACCTCAAACTTGGGCATGAGCTCCTTGTCGCGCTTGGCCTCCTTCTCGAGCTTAGGCAGCTGCTTCTCGAGCGTGCCCATGTCGGCCAGGATAAGCTCGGTCATGATGGTGTCGGCATCGCCGGCGGGATCGACGAACTCGCCCGTACGACCCACCTCACGCATGACGTTGGGATCCTTAAAATAGCGCACGACCTCGCAGATAGCGTCGGTCTCGCGAATGTTTGCCAAGAACTGGTTGCCCAGGCCCTCGCCCTCGTTGGCACCCTTCACCAGGCCCGCGATGTCGACAAACTCGACCGTAGCCGGCACAATGCGGCCAGGGTTGACAATGTCGGCGAGCTTTTGCAGGCGGCTATCGGGCACATCGACGATACCCACGTTGGGGTCGATCGTGGCAAACGGGTAGTTGGCGGCGAGGCCGGTCTTTTTGGTAAGCGCGGTGAACAGCGTCGACTTGCCCACGTTGGGCAGGCCCACGATACCGATGGAAAGGGACACGACAGCTCCTTTTGGTACAGGTACTTCAAACTGTATAAGTATAGCGCCGCCACAGCATCCGGGCGAATCCGGACACCGCGGCGGCGCAAATGAAGCAGAGATTGGGGTAGCTGGCTAGTCCGCGAGCTTCTCCACCTGGTCGAGCATCTTGTCGAGCTTGGCCTTCGCCTCGGCTTTTACCTTTTGGGCCTCTTCGTGGGCTTTGGCCTTCTGAGCGGCCTTTTCCTCGGCTTCGGGGTCGACGACAACCAAGTTGGACGCATCGTGTTCGACCAGCTTGAGCGCATGTTCGGGACAAACCTTGACACAGGCGCCGCAGCCCAAGCAATATGTGGACTCCAACGCGAAGCGGCCGCTTCCCACCAAATCGCAGGCGAACGTGGGGCATACATTGACGCACTCGCCACACGACGTGCACTTGTCAAAATCGCACTCAGGCGTACTCACCTGCATGTTCTGGGCAAGCTCGGGATGGTTCTGCAGTGTCGAAAGCACCAGCTGCCGCCCATGCGTGAGCGAACGGCGACGCTTTGCCGTCGTGGTGCCGCACATGGTGTTGAGCGTGCGCTCCAGCTGGGTAATCTGATGGCGATGGGCCTTCAACTTCTGCGTCACCGAGGCCAGCGCCGCCGTCGCCGGGTTGAGCTTGGTCACCGTCAGACCCGTCGTGCGGGCAATCTTTTCCATGTACTCCTTGCGCTCGTACTCGCGGAGCTTATGGCACTTGAGGCTCTTGGGGTCGACCTCCAGGCCCATACCCGTGCCAGACCACTCCTCAGCCTTCGCAATCGCCTCGCCCAGGATATCCTCGCCACCGGTGTTGCGGCATTTATCGCACACGCCCAGCGGAAGATACACGCTCACGTTGGGATAGTCCGCCAGTACCGAGAACCAGGTCTCGGCCGTAATATCGCCCACGCAGGCAACGACGACCTCGTTCTCGCGCGGCATGCGCTTGAGGGCGCGCGTGCAGGTGACGTAGGCGGTCTCGTGGCTCGTTGCCGCCGAGACAATGTCGTCATACAGGTTTTTGGGCGCCAGACGCGGCGAGATGATTGCCTCGGTCGGACAGGCAGCGGCGCACAGGCCGCACTTGCGGCAGGAGTCGAGAATCTCGATGGAGTCTTCCTCGACCTCGATAGCGTTGACCGGGCACACATCCATGCACGCAGTGCAGCCGCTCTTTTCGTTTTTGCAGGTCAGGCACGGAATGGTGTTGCCGCGCGGACGCTCCTTATAGTCGGCAGGATTCCACTGCGGCGCCGACGGATCGAGCGCATCGGTCACACCGCCAAGCGGGTTTTTAAGAAAGTCGAAACCCTTGCTGATCTCGATAATGTCATCAAACAGATCGTGTTCCTGCGCCATGCGCGGCCCCTCCCTGAGCAGTGCAAACAAGCAAGAGATAATGATACGCCATCGGCCCACGCCTCGGGCAAATTACATGCGGCGCATCATTGAGACAAATAGCCTATGGCCTATCGCCGCCTCGATTGCACAAGGTCAATCAAGCGCCAAGCTATGCCTCGCACATGAGCTGCACGAGCTTTTGTTTGGTCACCTTGGCCTGTTCGTTAGCCATATTGCGCTCGTTCTTAAAAGTTGCGTCCGCAACGCTCAGCAGGTCATCATCGGAAATCTCGCCAAGGCCCAGCTCCTCGAGTGTCGTCGGCAGACCAACGCGCTGGCAAAACTCGAGCACCTGATCAAGCTCGGGCGCGCGCTCCAAACGAAGCTGCACCACCAGGCCAAATGCCACGGCCTCACCATGCATGGCCTTGCACTCGGGCAGAATCGTCAGGCCGTTGGCGATAGCATGCGCCAACGCCAAGCCACCGCTCTCAAAGCCGACGCCCGAGAGTAGGATATTGCACTCGATCAGGCGCTCAACCGCCGGCGATATACGACCCTTTTTAAGATCGCGCTTGGCAGCGACGCCGCACTCCATAAGCGTGTCATAGCAGGCACGAGCCGCAACCAAGGCCAAGTGTCCTGGCGCTCCACCGTGCTCGTTGGCGCCGTGCGCCGCGGCGCACGAACGCGCCTCGAAATACGTTGCCAGTGCGTCGCCCATGCCAGCGACCGTCATACGCAGCGGGGCTGCCGCGACCACGCCGGTATCGACCACAACCAAATCTGGATTCTTTTCGAGCATCAGATAGCGGTCGAACGACCCATCCTCGTGATACAGCACCGAAATCGCGCTGCACGGACCGTCCATCGAAGCCGCCGTGGGGCATACGCACAACGGCAACTCGGCATAAAACGCAACGGCCTTGGCGATATCGAGCATCTTGCCGCCGCCAATACCCACCACCATGTCGCAATACTCAGCCTGGGCTTCCTTAGCCATTTCGACAACGGCCTCTTCCGTACACGGACCGTCATAAATCTTAAAGAACGGCTCGCTTAGATCTTCGTCCAGAAATCCATCGACGATCTGCCTGCACAGCCGATCCTCGGTGCCCTGGTCAAACAAGACATAGGCAGCGCAGCCCAACCATGACAAATATCTGCCCTGACGCGAAAGTTCGCCCGGCCCCTGAACATACCGGCCGGGACCGCCATAAACCATAGGAAGCGCCATACGAGAATCCGCCCTTCATCAAACAACGATTGGTGCAAAGCCACCTGTCCCCTTGTGGCAACTTGGCGCATTGAGGACAGGTTAGATTGCACCATAGAAAAAGGGTCCCGCGCACAGAGCGCGAGACCCTTATCAGAACAATGTGTGCCGATTAGAACGTGACCGGGGTGTCGGTGTAGACGCACTCGAGCAGCTGCTCCATCTCCTCCTGAGACGGCTGGCGCGGGTTGGAGCCCGTGCAGGCGTCGAGGATGGCGTTGGCGGCAACGTCGTGCTTCTTAGCCTCGAACTCATCGTAATCGATGATGGACTCGTCGGCCTTCACGCCCTTGGCACCGTAGTTCTTGATGCCCTGCGGGATGTCGAGCTTGTCGTTGAGGTCGCGAATCTCCTGGACCAGAGCCTCGACCAGCTCGTCCTCGGTCTCGCCGGCGAGGTGCAGGATCTCCTTGGCGATGAAGGCGTAGCGGCTCTTGGCGCGAGCGTCCTTGGCGTTGAACTGGATGACCTTGCCCAGGTACATGGCGTTGGCGCAACCGTGGATGATGTGGTCGCCCTCAAAGGCGGCACCGGTCTTGTGAGCCATGGAGTGGACAATGCCCAGCAGACCCGAGGAGAAGGCGATGCCGGCGATGCACTGGGCGTCGTGCATGTGCTGGCGGGCCTCATGATCGCCCTGATAGGACTTGGGCAGCCACTCGACGATCTCGCGGATAGCATGCAGGGCGTTGGCGTCGGTGTACATGGAGCCAGCGGTGGAGACGTAGGCCTCGATGGCGTGAGTCAGAGCGTCCATACCGGTGTGAGCGCACAGCTTGGAGGGCATGGTGTAGGTGAGCTCGGGGTCGACGATGGCGACATCAGGGGTGATGTTGAAGTCGGCCAGCGGGTACTTGATGCCCTTGGCGTAGTCGGTGATGACGGAGAACGCGGTGACCTCGGTAGCGGTGCCGGAGGTAGAGGAGATGGCGCAGAAGTGAGCCTTCTGACGGAGCTCCGGGAAGGAGAACGGGACGACCGCCTCCTCGAAGGTCTCCTCGGGATACTCGTAGAACAGCCACATAGCCTTAGCGGCATCGATGGGCGAGCCACCGCCAATGGCGATAATCCAGTCGGGCTGGAACTCGGTCATGGCCTCGGCGCCCTTCATGACCGTCTCGACGGACGGATCGGACTCGACGCCCTCGAACAGCTTGACCTCGAAACCGGCCTCCTTGAGGTCGGCCTCGACGTCCTGCAAAAAACCGCCGCGGCGCATGGAGCCGCCGCCGGTCACGATGATGGCCTTGCTGCCCTTGAGGTTCTTCACCTCGTGGCGAGCGCCCTCACCAAAGTACAGATCGCGAGGATTGGTAAAACGTCCCATACTGTGCCTCCTAAACAAGCCCCTCTTAGACTTGCGTATATAACGGAGCACCCGATTGGCTCCGTTAGGACCGTTTTGCGCGTTGCCGGCGATGACAATGCGCGATGTCTAAACGTCTCAACGCTCAGACAAATATTATTTTACCGTTCTGGTTGGTCAGTTATTTACCGAAAGTCGACAATGATGAAACGTTTTTTCTATCCCTGAAGACCCTTATGCGGCATTCATACTCCCAAGCTGGGCAAACGTTTTATCAAGGTTGACCACATATCCAGGGCAGGACTGTGCCCCTCCAAAAGACACACCGTTCGCCGCCAAAAATCGACCGTTTGCGGCACCGTGATACCACTCGGTCGTCCAAGATGCCGACATTTGTGCGACATCCGTCTTCGTGGTGCAAAGGTGCATGTCCAAGTGCGGCACTCCCAATGTGCCTCATGCGGGTAAACTAGAACCTTATATAGAGACATTTGAACCCTAACCGCAGCAAAGGAGGCCCCATGGCATTCGATCCCATTCAAGAAGATTGCCATCGCCTCGTTCTTGAGGCCTTGCGCCGCGACAATATCCCGCTCACCGACGGCCCTGCCGTAGAGCGTCTGATGGAACAATTCACCCGCAACCCCGCGCCGCTCATCGTGCACGACCGCGACCGCGCCGGACATCTGATTGCCAAGGTAGTCGAGGCTGTCGACTACCGCATTCCCTTTATCCCTGACGATACCCAGGCAGAGCAAGAAGAGACCGCTGCCGAAAACATGCTTCGCGAGGCAGCCGCACTCGACCCGACCAACTGGGACGCTCAGCGCATGTTGACCGCCCTCACCGCTAACTCCAACGAGGAGTACGTACAGTACTTGGTATCCAAGCGCGATGAAGTCGAGCACGACCTGGCACTCAAGATCGCCTCGGCGCAGGACCCCTACGAGCGCGAGGCCGCAGGCGACCTTACACGCCGCCCCTACCTGCGCTGGCTTGCCGCCCTTGCGTCGCGCGCCCTCATTAGCGGCCGTTACCGCATGTCGCTCGAAACCGCAAACCGCAGCCTGGACTTTGCCCCCAACGATCCGGCCGGTGTCCGCCACACTGCGATGCTCGCCATGGCAAAACTCGAATACCCCGCCGAGGAGCTCAAACGCTTTCGCTCTGCCCACTCCGTCCCCTATCTCGCCAACACGCCGCTGCGCCGTCGTCCCAAGGACGCGGAGCGCGACTTAGACCCGTGGACGCTCATCGCGCTGATGAGCGCTGCCTGGCGCGAGCTGGACTACGAGGGCGCCGAGCACTACTTGCGCATCCTTGCGCGCTCGTGCCCGCACGCAGCCGAGGCGCTTTACTTTCAAACCGAGTTTCCCGATGGCGTCTATGCCCGCGTCAACGTGGGCGTGGGCTCCACCGACGAGCTTGTCCTTGCGCTGTCCGAAGCGACGCCGGTACTGCAGGAGGGCTTGGGCGCCCCCGACAACGCCAGCTTTGCCGCCTGGGTCGCCACCAACGATATCGTGCGTTCCCAGATCGACGAGCGCATCCTACGGGCGGCCGAGCAGGGCTTGCCGTTTAAGGGAGGAGACCTCTAATGGATCCGAGCGTCTACATCCCCGCCTACCTGGAGCGCGCCTACGTTGCGTCGCACCCCGAACTCACCGATGCAGCACGCGATCTTGTCCATAACGACGTGAGCGTCAACCCTCATAAGTATGCGCAGACCGAGCATGCCCAGGCACTGCTTTCCTATGCCGGTGTTCACCGCCACCTGCTCGACGAGCTCCATCGTATCGAGGATATGGGCAGCGATGAGGAATTTGAGCAGACGCGCAACCGCCTGTTCGACGATATGCGCGATGAGCTGCTCAAGATCGTCCGCGTCGATGCGCTGGCGGTAGATGCCCAGCTGCTTGCCATCATTTTGGCGGACACACCCGTCGACGCCTGCCTGGGCGACCTGATGAAGCTCGAGGCGACCACAGCCGATTACCTGCGGCAAAGCGTGCCCGGATTCGATATGGAGGCCCCGCACTACTGGACCAACAAGGTGCTGGCAGACGGTGTGACGGCGGCCGATCTCACCGTGAGCGAGCCGGCGCTTATCGGGTGGCTCCACACGCTCGAGGCCATCTCGCAGCTGTGCATGGCGAGCGCTCGCTACCGTGCTGCCGTCAACTATTCTCGCCGTGTTCTTAAGGCGGAAGGCTATCCCACCCGAGCTGCCGGCACCGTGCTACTCGCCCTCGCTCGTCTGGAAGACGAGGACGGCTTTTTTGCCCTGGCCCACCAGCTCGAGGAGCAGATGGGGGCCGATGCCCTCGAGAACTCCCCTTGGTACCTACTCGCCCGCACGATCCTGCTGTTCAAAACGAACAAGATGCGCCCGGCGACACGCGCCCTGCGTGAGTTTGCCAACCGCTGCGAGGGCGGCGCGTTCTTTTTGCTGAACCCCATGTATCAGACACCGTACCTTCCCTGCCGGCCCGAGCCGCACGACCCCTGGGACCTTTCGCACCAGGCAGTTTGGGAGGCCGACGGCATCATCTCGGATACTCCCGACTTTGCCCCCTGGGCCAGCGCTTGCGAAGACGTATCGCAGCTTGCCCAGGAATTTGCGCGCCGTTATGGCTTTTAACGACACGCTCGCCACGACCATGTCATTCACGTTAGGAACGGCTTCATGAACTTCCGCTCATCTCTCGCCTGCACTTCGAGCGATATCGCCCGCTGGGGGCTGCGCTCCATCCTTAAGCGCCAGGGCGGCGTACTCCCCGGCCGCATCGCCATGAAGATCAACCCCGAGCTGCTAAGCGACCTCGCGAGCCTTGTCGACCGCAGCGTGGTGGTCACCGGCACCAACGGTAAGACCACCACCTCCAACCTCATCGCCGACGCCGTTGCCGCCAGCGGCGCCACCGTGGTATGCAACCGCGCCGGCAACAACATGGAGCCGGGCGTGGTGGGTGCCCTGCTCGAGGGCCGCAGCGATCTTAAGCGTGCCGCCAGCAGCAAGCGCGTAGGCGTCTTTGAGTGCGACGAGCTCTACACGGTGCGCGTCTTGCCCAAGCTCAAGCCAACGTACTTTGTGCTGCTCAACCTGTTCCGCGACCAGCTGGACCGCTACGGCGAGATCGACCACACCCAGGACGTCATAGCCCACGCGTTGGAGCTTTCGCCGGCAACGACGCTCATCTATAACGCCGACGACCCGCTCTGCGCCTCGATCGCCGCACGCGTCCCCAATATGAGCATCGCCTTTGGCATCGACGGCGCCACGGGCACCGAGTCCGATCGCATTAGCGACTCGCGTTTTTGCTCGCAATGCAACGCGCCGCTGGAGTACGACTATGTGCAGTACGGCCAGCTCGGCGCCTATCATTGTCCTTCGTGCGGTTGGAGTCGCCCCGCGCTGGTCCGTCGCGTGACAGGCGTTGAGCTCGGCTGCGACGGCTACGGCTTTGACCTGACCTTTGGACCCGAGGCAAAAGCGCCCGCAACGCACATCGCCACGCGCTACAACGGCCTGTACATGGTCTACAACGTTGCCGCCGCCTTCTTTGCGGCGCGCGAGTTGGGCGTGGACGCAGCGCATCTGCAGCCCACGCTCGATGCCTACGTCCCCGCCGGCGGACGCATGGGCCGCTGGGAGATTGCCGGCCGTACCGTCGAGGCAAACCTGGCCAAAAATCCCGTAGGCTTCGATCGCCAGATCCAGTCCATTAAAACGGCAGGCGGCAGGCTATGCGCCTTCTTCCTGAATGACAACGACGCCGACGGCCACGATGTCTCGTGGATCTACGACGTCGACTTCGAGCGCATCGCCGATACCCCAGGGCTTGTCGCCTTTGCCGGGGGTACGCGCGCGCACGACATGCAGGTGCGCCTGAAGTACGCCGGCATCGACGCCGCCATCATCTCGAATATCGAGCAGGCGATCGGCGCCGTGGCAGATGAGGCAGCCGATGACACCTTCTACGCCGTCGCCAATTACACGGCATTCCCGCCGCTGGTCAAAGAGCTCGACGGACTTAAAGACGCCGATGCGAGCTCGGTTGCCTCCTGCGCCGTAACACGCACCGATGGCAGCGCCGTCCCCACCGACATTGCGCCGGTCGAGCTTCCGCGCCCGCTGCGCATCGTCTATCTGTATCCCGATGCCCTCAACCTCTATGGCGACGGCGGCAACGTCATCGCCCTCGAGCGCCGCTGCGCCTGGCGCGGCATTCCCGCGCGCGTGGAGGAGGTCCGCATGGGCAAGACGCTCGATCTTACCGACGCCGACATCGTCATGATGGGCGGCGGTGCCGACCGCGATCAGTTGGCTGTGGCACACGAGCTGCTCGCTCAAAAGGACAAGGTTGCGACATATGTTGAGGACGGCGGCTCGTTGCTCGCTATCTGCGGCAGCTATCAGCTGCTCGGTCGTTCGTACTATATGGGCGAGAATCGCATCGAGGGTCTAGGTGTCATCGCCTCCGAGACCGTGCGCGGCTCCGACCGCCTGATAGGCAACGTCGCCGTCAAGACCGACCTGGCACCCGAGCCCTTTGTGGGGTTCGAGAACCACGGCGGCCGCACCCTGCTCGATGCAGAGGCCACGCCGCTTGGAACGTCTGTCGTCACGGGCACCGGCAACAACGGCGACGATGGCTTTGAGGGCCTCATCTACAAGGGCGTCATCGGCACGTACCTACACGGACCGGCACTGCCCAAGAACCCCGAGCTCGCCGACTGGCTCATCGCCCATGCCCTTGAGCGCCGTGGCGATGCACAGGCCGCCGCCCTGCTGCCGCTCAAGCCCCTCGACGACACCTACGAGCACGCCGCCCACGACGCTGCCATGAAGCTCCTCCCCTAACGCCCCGCCACCACAAAGGGACAGGCATCTTTGTGGTGGTTTTTCAGTTTGCCAACGATATGTGAACGAATAAAAAAGTCTGCTATACTCTTTCCCGCTGTCCCCATCGTCTAGCGGCCAAGGACGCCACCCTTTCAAGGTGGATATCGCGGGTTCGAATCCCGCTGGGGGCACCATTTGAAACGAGAAGCCCGTTACCCCCGCGGTGACGGGCTTTTTGCTACTCATGTGCCGGGATTCGAACCCGACAGGGTGCGGAGCTGAGGAAACGCGAAGCGTTTTCCAGCGCAGCACGCAAGGAGCGAAGCGACGCAGCGAAGGCGGGCGGCGCCAGCCGCACGCGGATATCCCGCTGGGGGCACCATTTGAAACGAGAGGCCCGTTACCCCCGCGGTGACGGGCTTTTTTCTACCCCAACGCCGGGATTCGAACCCGACAGGGTGCGGACCCCGGAAAATCGGCGGCAAAACGGACTCCAAAGCGTCCTTCGAAATCAAAAAGCCGGGGCCCGCGCGATGCGGACCCCGGCTTAATACCGTGACGATATGTTGGCTATGCCCTACACGTAGAACAGAATGTCGTCGTAGGTCGGGACCGGCCAGTAGTCGGCGGCCACAATCTCCTCCATGGCATCCACGGAGGCACGCAGCGTATCCATAGCGGGAACGACCTCGTGTGCATACACATTGGCCTGCTCCTGGCCATCGAGAGCCTCGGCCTTCTGATGCACGGCGTCGAGCGCCTTGATGGAGTCGTTGATGGCGGTGATACCGTTGCAGAGCTTGTTGAGCGTGTTCTGCTCGCACTGCATGGCGGCCTCAGCACCGGCGGCACGAATTGTCTCAAGGCCCTTAGCGACCTTGGTGGCATAGGCGGTAATGACCGGACGATAGGTACGACGTGCCTCGCGAATCATCGTGGTAGCCTCGATGTTCATGAGCTTGTTGTACTTCTCGAGCTTGCAGTCGTAGCGGCACTGAGCCTCGGCCTTGGTCAGAACGCCCGTCTCCTCAAAGAGCGCGATAGCCTTATCGGAAACAAAGGCGGGAAGAGCGTCGGCCGTGGTCTTGTTGTTGGCAAGGCCGCGCTTCTCGGCCTCGATGGGCCACTCGTCGGAGTAACCGTCGCCGGAGAACAGGATGCGCTGGTGATCGGTCAGCACCTTCTTACAGTACTCGAGCGCGGCGTCCTGGAACTTATCCTCGGGCGTACCCTCGAGTGCGTCGGCGAAGGACTTGAGCGACTTGGCCACGGCGGCATCGAGCACCAGGTTGGAGTCGGAGACGTTCTGCTCGGAGCCGCAGGCACGGAACTCGAACTTGTTGCCGGTGAAGGCGAACGGAGAGGTGCGGTTGCGGTCGGTGTTGTCCTGCATCAGCTTGGGCAGGGTATCGGCGCCCAGGTCGAGCACGCCGCGCGTGGCATGGACGGAAGCCTTGCCATCGATGATCTTCTCGACGACCTCGGTAAGCTGGTCGCCCAGGAAGATGGACATAATCGCCGGAGGAGCCTCGTTGGCGCCCAGACGATGGTCGTTGCCGGCCGAGGCAACGGAGGCACGCAGGAGCTCCTGGTAGTTATCGACGGCCTCGATCACCGCGGTGAGGAAGACGATGAACTGCAGGTTGTCGAGCGGGGTGTCGCCCGGATCGAGCAGATTCTCGGACTCGGTGCCAAGCGACCAGTTATTGTGCTTGCCCGAACCGTTGATGCCCTCGAAGGGCTTCTCGTGCAGCAGGCAGACCAAATCGTGGCGGGAGGCGATGAGCTTCATCTTCTCCATCATGACCAGATTCTGGTCGATGGCCTCGTTGACCTCGCCATAGACGGGGGCGAGCTCATGCTGGCAGGGAGCGACCTCGTTGTGTTTGGTCTTGGCGGGAATGCCAAGCGCCCACAGCTCATCGTCCAGGTCCTTCATATAGGCCGAGACGGTGGGGCGGATAGCGCCAAAGTAGTGCTCCTCGAGCTCCTGGCCCTTGCAGGGAGCAGCACCAAAGAGGGTGCGGCCGGTGATGACCAGGTCCCTGCGCTTGCGGTAAGCGTCCTTCTTGATCAGGAAGTACTCCTGCTCATCGCCCACGGAAGGAACGACCTTCTTGGGGGTCTTACCAAACAGCGCCAAAACGCGCTTGGCCTCACGCGAGAGCGCGGTCATGGAGCGCAGCAGCGGGGTCTTCTTGTCCAGGGCCTCGCCCGTGTAGGAGCAGAAAGCCGTGGGGATGCACAGGACATCGTCCTTGATAAAGGCGGGGCTGGTGGGATCCCAAGCGGTATAGCCGCGGGCCTCGAAGGTGGCACGCAGGCCGCCGTTGGGGAAGCTGGAGGCGTCCGGCTCGCCCTGGATGAGGTTCTTTCCCGTAAACTTGGTAATAGCGGTGCCGTCGTGGTTGGGTTCGAGGAAGCTGTCGTGCTTCTCGGAAGTAATGCCCGAAAGCGGCTGGAACCAGTGCGCGTAGTGCGTCGCGCCCTTGGAGATGGCCCAGACCTTCATGGCATGGGCAACGGCGTTGGCCACATCCAGGTCGAGCGGCTCACCGTCCTCGAGGGTTGCAGCAAGGCGCTTCCAAATGTCCTTGGGGAGGTAGTCCTTCATGACTTCCTCAGAGAACACCATGGTCCCGAAGCGGTCAGTAAGTTCGGCCATACGGAACTCCCTTCGTATCGGCACCGCGTGAGAAGCGGTGTTGATTACTAACGAACGAGTCATAGCTTAGACTCGCCGTGTTTCCGCGACATTACCGTTATGTTGCCGTCGCGAAACTAATCAATGAGGTTACCGCATCGCGGCAATGTTGCCACCCTCAACAGCCAATCAACTGTATAAATTGCAGACCTCTCCACATGGTTTACGGGTAGTCTTTTTGGGACGGGGCTTTTTTAGCTGCCCTATTTAAATATGGTCTCAAGCTTTGGAGGCGCCGGATTGGGTAGCTAAAAAAGCCCCGTCCCAAAAAGACTACCCTGCGTACCTGGTTGATGGGGTAAAAAAGCTCCAAATTAGCTACGCTGTTATAGGGAATGCCGATAGCGAAACATCTTCGATTGATATTTCCAAATAGCGAGTAAAACTCCACCGTAGCGCAGCGGTGCTGTAGAATCCATACAACACATCACGCTAATGTATCTAAAGGAGCACGACATGCGCGTCGACGAGGTTTTTAAGCAGGCAGCATCCCAGGGCACCACGCCCGTTTCGTTTGAGATGTTCCCGCCCAAGGGCGAGCTTACCCTCGACACGGCTCGCGAGGTGGCTGGCAATCTGTGCAAGCTTTCGCCGAGCTTTGTCTCGGTCACCTGCTCGGCCGGCGGCTCGGGCAACGGCTCCGCCACCGCCCCCATCGCGCATATGATTACGGGCGAATTCGATACGCCCTCGGTGGCGCACCTCACCTGCGTTGGCCGCACGCATGCCGATATCGCCGCCAAGATCGACGAATACCGCTCCGCCGGCGTAGAAAATGTGCTGGCCCTGCGTGGCGATCTTCCCGCCGGCGCGAGCGAGAATGACAAGCCCGCCTCGGACTACGCCTACGCCCGCGACCTCATCCCCGAGCTTGTCGACGCCGGCTTTTGCGTGGGCGCCGCAGCCTACCCCGAAGGCCACATTGCCTGTGAGAATCTCAACCTCTCGGTCGAATATCTCAAGCAAAAGCAGGACGCCGGCGCGAGCTTCTTTGTGACCCAGCTCTTTTTTGATAACGAGTGCTTCTACCGTTTTCGCGAGCTTGCCGACAAGGCCGGTATCACTGTGCCCATTACCGCAGGCATCATGCCGTTTATGGGCAAGTCGCAGATCAGCCGCATGGTCTTTATGTGCGGCGCGTCGCTGCCCTCCCCCGTCATCAAGATTCTCGCCAAGTACGAGAATGACCCCGAGAGCCTGCAGGCAGCCGGTGTAGATTATGCAGCCCGCCAGCTTTGCGACCTTAAGGATCACGGCGCCGACGGCCTGCACTTGTACACTATGAATCGTCCTGCGATCGCCGCAACTATTATGGAGCGCCTGGGGTAATGGAAAAACCGCACATCGATACAGCTTTTGGTGAAGTGCCGGCCGACCTTGCGTCGCCGGCGCTCTACCGTATCGATGATGCCCACCATCCCCGCGTCGATCGTGCCGAGATGCTGCGGTATCTGGGTTACGGCGGCCAGCAGATTGAGCCCGAGCTGTCGCAGCGTATTGAGCTTGTCGTTGAACGTTTGGAACTGGACATTGAGCCCCGTGGCGTGCGCCGCGTATTTGCCGTCGATGCCATGGGCGTGGACGAGCAGGGAGAGCCCAGCATCCGTCTGGTTGGAACCAACGTTGAGCTGCGCGGTCGCGATATCTATCGACATCTCAAAGACGCCCACTTCGCCGCGCTCATGGCATGCACCCTCGGCATGGACGCCGAGCGTCGTCTGCGCACCACGGGAGCCCAGCAGCCCCTAGAGGGAGCCGTGCTCGATGCCGCGTGCTCCGCCTATGTGGAAGCTGCCGTCGAGCAGATGGACCAGCAGGTCAAGGCTGCGGCCGCCGCACACGGACTCGCCGGTAACTGGCGCTTCAGTCCCGGCTACGGCGACTGCCCGCTTACGGCTCAGCGTTCAATCGTGGCCGCACTCAACGCCACGCGGCTCATCGGGCTTACCGTCACACCTACCAGCCTGCTCATGCCCACCAAGAGCGTGACCGCGGTGATCGGCCTGTTTGACGGCGAGGTCCACGACGCCCAGAGTCGCCCCACCTGCAATATCTGCCGCATGCGCGAGCACTGCCGCTTCCGCGCCGCCCACACCACCTGCTATTCCAGCCATTAGGAGCCCCCGATGTTTACTCCGCTTATCACTCATGATCTGGACGGCGCCGCTCTGGCGGCGCCCGTTGATGCTGCCCGCCGCAAGGGCGCCACGTACAAGACGCGCACGATCGACGACCTTTACATTAAGGACGATCGCCTGCGCGCCGCCATCGAGGGCACGGGGCACCTGCTGTTCGACGGCGGCATGGGCACCATGCTGCAGGCGGCCGGCATGAAGGCCGGCGCCCTGCCCGAGCTGCTCAACTTTGAGGAGCCCCAGGTCATTACCGATATTCAGCGTCAGTATGTCGAGGCCGGCTGCGATGTGATCACCGCCAACACCTTTGGCGCCAACGCCCACAAGCTCGACGGTGCCGCCACCGTGGCAGATGTCTTTGCCGCCGCTGTCGCCTGCGCCCGCGCGGCCGGTGCCCGCTACGTCGCCGGCGACATCGGCCCCATCGGTGCGCTGCTTCGCCCCTTGGGTACCCTCAGCTTCGACGAGGCCTATGACCTCTTTGCCGAGGAAGTGCGCGCTGGCGTCGAGGCGGGTGTGGACCTCTTTATTATCGAGACCATGACCGACCTTGCCGAGATCAAGGCGGCGGTCCTTGCCTGCCGCGAGAACTCCGACCTGCCTGTCTTTGCCACCATGACCTTTGAGGAAGACGGTCGCACCTTCCTGGGCACGAGTCCCGAGGTTGCCGCTATCACGCTCGACGCCATCGGCGCCGACGTCCTGGGCATCAACTGCAGCCAGGGGCCGGCCGAGCTCCGAGGGCTCGCCGCACGTATGCTTACCGTTACCGACAAGCCCGTTATGGTGCAGGCCAATGCAGGACTCCCCCACGTGGACGACGACGGTAACACCGTCTTTGACATCCAGGCCCCCGAATACGCCAAGGCCGTCGCCGGCATGATCGCCGACGGCGTGAGCGTCGTGGGCGGTTGCTGCGGAACCACGCCGGCGCACATGGCAGCGCTGCGCACGCTTATCGACAGCCACACGCCCAGCCCGCGCCACCGCAAGCCCAGCATGTCGGTCACGAGCGCCCAGACCGTGGTTGACCTTCCCTGTGACGGCCACAAGATCGCCGTCATCGGCGAGCGCATCAACCCCACCGGAAAAAAGCGCCTGCAGCAGGCCCTGCGCGACGGCGACCTGGACTACGTCGTAAGCCAGGGCATCAGCCAGCAGGAGCAAGGCGCCGACATCCTGGACGTCAACGTGGGCCTGCCCGAGATCGACGAGGTCAAGATCATCCAACAGGCCACCGAGCAGCTCCAGGGTTCCACGCTGCTGCCGTTGCAGATTGACTCCACCGACCCCGCAGCCGTCGAGGCCGCCGTGCGCCGCTACGCCGGCAAGCCCATCATCAACTCGGTCAATGGCAAGCAGCAGATCATGGATGAGATCTTTCCGCTTGTCGCCCACTACGGCGCCAACGTCGTCGGCCTCACGCTCGACGAAGGCGGCATTCCCGATACCGCCGAGGCTCGCTTCGCCATCGCCGAGCGCATCGTGGCCGAGGCCGCCCGCTACGGCATCGGACCGGACCGCATCCTCATCGACTGCCTGGTCATGACCGCCTCGACCAATCAACGCCAAGCCGAGCAGATCCTGCGCGCCATGTCCCTGTGTAAGGAGCGTCTGGGCGTCAAATGCGCGCTCGGCGTGTCGAACATCAGCTTTGGTCTGCCCGCCCGCCCGCTGCTGGGCTCGGTCTTTTTGGCTGCCGCCTTCGGCGCGGGTCTGGACGCCCCCATCATGAACCCGGGCTCCAAGCGCTTTATGGATACCGTCTACAGCTATCGCGTCTTGAGCGTTGAGGACGAGGGCTCGACCGGATACATCGAGCGCTACGCCGGCTGGACCGATCCGTACAAGATCGCCGCGAACCCGGCGGCGGCTCAGACAGTATCGACCGACACTGTGCCCGCCGCTGGCACCGACGGCAACGACGACCCGATTCGTCGCATGGTCGTCTCGGGCCGCAAAGGCGAGATTGCGGCCGAGACCGAGCGTCTGCTGGCAGACCACGACGCCATGGACCTCATCAACAACCACTTTATCCCCGCCCTCGACGAGGTTGGCATCCTCTTTGACCAGGGAAAGTTCTTCTTGCCGCAGCTCATGGCCTCGGCCGAGGCCGCGCGCGTGGGTTTTGCCACCATCAAGCGCCTGATGCCCGCCGGCGAGATTGCCGACAAGGGCAAAATCTGCGTGGCCACCGTCAAAGGCGACATCCACGACATCGGTAAGAACATCGTCAAGATGCTGCTCGATAACTACGGCTATACCGTCTTTGACCTAGGCCGCGACGTCGACCCGCAGGAGGTGCTCAAGACCGTACGGGAGCGCGACATCAAGCTCGTCGGCCTCTCGGCGCTTATGACCACCACGGTCGTCGCTATGGAGGAGACCATCAAACTGCTTCATGCCGAGGTGCCGGGCGTCAAGATCATCGTAGGCGGCGCCGTACTCACCCACGAATACGCCAAGCAGATCGGCGCGGACTACTACGCCAAGGACGCCGCCGAAAGCGCTCGTATCGCCGAAGAGGTCTTTGGGCAGTAACACAACGGAAACAACCGAGCACCAAAACGTGCCGCATGCGCCACTTGGCACGTGCGGCACGTTAGAATAGACAAGACTATGCTCGTTTTGGCAGATAGGAGTGCAAGGATGGCGATCACGCCCGCAGAAATCGCGGAAACCCGCGGCATGGTTGAGGAGCAGAACCTCGACATCAGGACCATCACCATGGGTGTTTCGCTCATGGGTTGCGGCGACGAGAACCTCGACCGCATGTGCACGAAGATCTACGACCACGTGACGCACACGGCTGAGCATCTGGTCGAGACCGCCGAGAACCTCGAGCGCGAGTACGGTATCCCCATTGTCAACAAGCGCGTTTCCGTCACCCCGGTGGCGCAGATCGCCGCGTGCTGCAAGGATGAGGACCTCACCCCCATCGCGCATGCCCTCGACCGCGCGGCCGAGACGCTCGGCATCGATTACCTGGGCGGCTTCTCCGCACTCGTCCAGAAGGGCATCGGCGACGCCGACCGCCGCGTCATCCAGTCCATCCCCCAGGCGCTCGCTACCACCAGCCGCGTCTGCTCCAGCGTCAACGTCGCCAGCCTGCGCGCCGGCATCAACATGGACGCCGTGCTCATGGCGGCTCAGACCATCATCGATGCCGCCAAGCTTACGGCAGATGAGGATTCCGTCGGTGCTTCCAAGTTTGTCTGCTTTGCCAACATGGTCGAGGACTCCCCGTTTATGGCGGGCGCCGTTCACGGCGGTGGCGAGGCCGACGCCGTCATCAACGTAGGCGTCTCGGGCCCCGGCGTTATGGCCGCAGCCCTGGAGAAGCTGCCCGATTCCGCATCGATGATGGAAGTCGCCGAAAAGATTAAGCAGACCGCCTTTAAGATCACCCGTGCCGGCGAGCTCATGAGTCGCGAGGCCGCCCGTCGCCTAGGTGTCGAGAAGGGCATTGTCGACCTGTCGCTGGCGCCTACGCCTGCCGTCGGCGACTCCGTCGCGCGCATCCTCGAGATCATCGGCGTGGGCACCTGCGGTGGCCCCGGCACGACCTGCGCGCTCGCCATGCTCAACGATGCCGTCAAGAAAGGCGGCGTCATGGCCAGCTCCAGCGTGGGCGGCCTCTCGGGCGCCTTTATCCCCGTGTCCGAGGACGCCGGCATGATCGCCGCCGTCGAAGCCGGCGCGCTTTCGCTCGAGAAGCTCGAGGCCATGACCTGCGTGTGCTCCGTTGGCCTGGACATGATCGCCATTCCCGGCGACACCCCGGTCGAGACTATCGCCGGCATTATCGCCGACGAGATGGCCATCGGCGTCATCAACAATAAGACCACGGCCGTGCGCGTGATCCCCGCCATCGGCAAGGGCGTGGGCGACTGCGTCGAGTATGGCGGTCTGTTTGGCCGTGCGCCCATCATGCCGGTGAACCCCAACGCCGGCACCGTGCTTGCCCACCGCGGTGGACGCTTCCCGGCGCCGCTGAACTCGCTCAAGAACTAGCAGGGAGTTACAGGGCGAGGAGCCCCGGTGAGGGCAAATATATAAGGTCGCCTGCTCGGACAGTCCTGACTCGCACGGAGAGCACATTAAGTGCTCTCCGGCTCGTGCGGAACTCGCGATCGACCTTATATATTTGCCCTCACCGGGGCTCCCGCACAACGGGACCTCAGTTGGGTTCTATCCCTTTGGCAGTCGCTTCGCTTCTGCCCTACTTTGCTGGTATGGCGGTTTGGCATTGGATCGGTTCTTTCTGATATATGCTGGTTGCGGCTCTTCTTTTGGGAGGAGTCGCTTTTTTGTTGTAAGGGGGATGGCCCGTGGCTGATGGTGTAATTCAATCTAAGCTTCTTTCTGCGGATTGGAATGGCGAATGGATGCGCTTGCAGGCTGCTCGGCGTCGGGCTGATGATTCTTTTGAGTGGGACAAACGTGCTCGGCATTTTCGTCCACTGGAGACTGCCCCCTACGCCCGAGATTTTATAAAGCTGCTGGCGCTTGATCCCGGCGAGTCGGTGCTCGATATGGGGTGCGGGGCCGGGTCGATTGCTATTCCGCTTGCTCAGGCTGGACATCCCGTGATTGCCGCTGATTTTTCCCCTGCTATGTTGGGCACGCTTGATGCTGGCATTGAGTACTATGGGCTCGAGGATCGCATTACGCCGCTTGAGCTTGCTTGGGATGATGACTGGGATTTGGTTGGACCGGTCGCGAAAGCGGTAGATGTTGCCTTTGCGAGTCGCTCGGTTACTACGAACGACCTAAAAGGCGCGCTTGCCAAGCTCGACCGTACGGCTCGGCGGCGTTGTGCTGTCACGATGGTCGCCAACTCCAGCCCGCGCTATGACCTGCACGTGATGAATGCCATCGGCGCCTCGGTTACCCGTAGCAATGGTTTTGTGTACGCCTTTAACATCCTTATTCAGATGGGTGCACTACCGCAGGTCACGTATTTTGAATCGCCCCGTCGTGACACCTTCGATAGCCTCGAGGCCGCCGTGGCAGACCTCTCCCGTATGCTCGAGCATGGCAACGAGGATAAGATCGATCGTCTGCGCGACTATATCGCCCAACATATGATCGAGAACCCCCATGCCGGCGAGCCGGGATCCAAGGGCGTGCCGCAGGGACGTTACATGCTCGACCACATCCGCAAGGTCCGATGGGCGTTCATTGCCTGGGAGCCGGTCTCTGCGCCCCGACCGTAGCCCATCTAAAGTATGCATCGTCTACCCGCCCGGCATCCGCATTCTTTGCGAACTGGCAAACGCGCTCCACACCGCGCCGTTCCTGCGCTATCGTGGGACAGCTCACGTAGATTAAGGCCCCATCGCGGGGCGCCCCATACATAGAAAGCGAGATCCCATGGCACTGACAGGAGCCCAGGTCAAGCAGCTTCGCAGCATGGCCCATCACCTCAACCCCGCCATCATCATCGGTAAGTCCGATGTCAACGAGGGTACCGTCGAGCAGACGGCCGCCTACCTGGAAAAGCACGAGCTCGTTAAGTGCTCCGTGCTGGACGGCTCCAGCCTTTCTGCCCGCGAGGCCGCCGAGGAACTCGCCGAGCGCTGCCACGCCGACGTCGTTCAGGTTATCGGCCGCAAGTTCTCGCTGTATCGAGAGTCCTCGCGCAAGGATATCGAGAAGATCAAGCTTGTCTAAGGGCCGATCGGTTCACACAGAGCAAGCCTGCGGGCGTCCGAATGATGCGGGCGCCCGTTTTTTATCGTTCAATGAACGGTCGGTTGACCCTGCTTTCGACCAGACGCTCGTAGAGACGCTTGGTCTCGGGCTCGGGAACGCCTGCGACCTGTTCCTTAAGATGATGGATATGCCCGCTATAGAGCTCGACGATATCGCGGCGTCTCCCCGCCGCTCCGTACACGCGCATGGCGCATCGCACCATGTCCTCGCGTGCGGTCTCCTGACGTAGCCCCGCTTCTACCAGCCAGATTGCCGACTGCAGGTCGTTTTCTTCCAAGGCAGCGCTTGCTCCCACAATCATGCAGTCGATAAACTTCGACTGCATGATGCGGCGCATGCGCAAAAAGTACGTCGGATTGCAACCGTTGGGGATATACAGCGGTCCGGTATAGAGCTGTTCGATCTTAAGACACAGCTCGACCAGGTGAGGCCCACGCACTCTTGTGCGATTACCCAAAATCTCGCGGCTTATCTGCTCAAATAGTTTCACATCGGTCTTAACGTAATCCCTGTTGAGGCCAAGGCAGTCGTTTTGAATCAGGACGCACGACTTGCCATCTGGCGTGGGTCCCAAAGCGGATCGTAAGCGTGACACAGTCGAATACAAGTTGTTACGGGCGCTACTGTACTCGGCATGTGGCCACAGTTCCATAGCCAAGGTCTCGCGATCGACAAACGAATCGATACCCAACGCAAGCCGCTCGGCAAGCGTTGCCGCTTTCTTACGACGCCACATCTTGTCTGTGATGGGAAATCCGTCGCGCTCGGCACGAAACGCGCCGAACATGCGAATCTCGATATGATCGATAGCGTCGACGGGTTCGACCTCGCCGACCTGGAACAGCCGCTCGCTCTCTCCCTCCAAATCGTCGCGCAGCGAATATCGCGATAGCTCACGCACCGGGAGCTTCTTTCGAATCTTGGCAGCAGGCTCGCCCAGGCAATGCATCGCAAGGCGTGCAAACAGCCGATACGCTGGCTCCAGAATCCCAGAACGATTCATAGACATCCAGGCGGCAAGATCGCTGTCACGGCCCGCAGACGCCAAATGCAGCGCTACGACCCAAGCCTCCGCGCCGCCGACTTGTGTCCGACTTAGGTCGAGCAGCTCTGCCTCTTCTCGTACCGACACCATCGACGTATTGCGAAGGCTTGATGCACGCTCCAACAGCAACGCGTTGTCGCGCATGTATGCGATCGACTCGTCAGCAAGCTTGAGTACCTGGACCGCGCGGAACTTTGCGTTGACCGGGCGCCCCTCGGCGAGCGCCTGCCAGCCTTCAAGTAGCAGGCCAAACAGCTGGATTTGATTGTCACGCACGCGCACGGCAAAGCGATCGAGCTCATTAAACGCCGTATCGTCAGTCATTGGCAGGCCTGCAAGCAGACGCCGTGCCGCCAGCACCATACGCACCCAGACAGCCGGTGCCTTAAGCCCACGAGCATCGAGTGCCTCCCGTGTTCGAGACATCTCGTCGTCACGCTCATCGATTCCCATAAAGGACCCATCGAAGAGCTCCACCAACATCCGATCTGCCCGTATGAGAGTCTCTGCAATATCGAGTTCGCAATCATATACCTTGTTCGCCTTGAGTCCCGAAAGTACTGCGCCGTCTTTCGCCTGTTCGGTCAGCCGGCTCTTAACCTCGATATGCGCCGACAGCATATCGAGCGCAGCACAAGATGCCTCATTTTTTGGAAGAGCAGGATTGGCTGGAAGCCCAAGCTCGCAATCTCCATAACAGACGACCGTAAGCACCTGGGCGACTTTCCAAGAAACCAAATCAATCTCGCGGACCGACTGTGCGCTCGCATGTTCGACAATCGAGGCCATATACCGGGCCAGTTTAGTATTCGAAACGCTTACCGCCGCCAAATAGACACCAAGTGCCTCGGTGGGCGTCGGCTCCAACGCGGGCTTGTCGGCATCCGTCGTCCTCAGTACCGCGCGACAGACATCCCCTCCATGCCCAGTCAGAGCCAAATCGACACCATACTGTCCAGCAAGCTCAAGGACGGCGTCGCGATCCAAAAAGGCATCTGCCAAATCCATCGCAGCATCGCATCGGCCCGCCTTGAGCAGAATGCGTGCCGCGCGCATAACGAGCTCTGGACGAATTTCCGCAACCATTTTTCGTAATCTCAGGCGCGCGTTATCCTCGGTGCCCATGCACGTAAAGCTTCGGTCGACCGGATCGACACCAAAAATCGGATAATCACGAACAAGATAGGACTGATCGAGCATGGAAAGCCTGACACCGCATGCCTCAAGTTCCGCAATCTTGCCCTCACCCATCAGGGCCATCACGCATGCCACGTTAAATAGGGCGCCGTTATCGATTGATGCCATATCGGCAAGTGCCGCACCGTATACGTTGACAATCTCGTTTTCGAGCAAGCTGGCAACGTCGCCCTCTCCGTACAGCCCCGTCTGCATAGCCGAAACCAACTCGGGAACACCCTGTGTGAGCTGGTAAAAATCGAGCGACGTGCTAATCGAGAACGCCGATGCCCAAGCCGAATACTCATAGGCATGCACCTTGAGCATCTGCGCATTGATCTTGACCGAGTCGCCCAGCCCGCGAATCAACTGGCGATTTGAGGGGCGGCAGGTGACAAAGACCCCGATCCCCATAGTGCGCAGGCCTCGAATTCGATCGATAAGCTCCTCGGTATCTTGCTGATCGAGGTTGGGGACGTTATCGATCGCAATCAACGATCGCGGTTTGTCCTCAAGTTCATCTGTGACCACTTCGAGCTGCATAAACACCTCGCGGGCAATCGCGCGGTCAGCCTCGATGATTCGTACCAGACCGCGCGTCGGGTCGCTTTTGACTTCCTGAGTGTACTGAAGCAATATCGATGTTTTCCCAAACCCATCTGGTGCATAGAGCAACACAATGCCCGCCTTGCGGCCCTTGACAATCAACTCGCTCATCAGGCGATCACGTCGGACCATATAACCTGTGCCCAACGGCGCCAATTCGAGATCGTCCGTATCGTTCAGCCCGTTCATCATGCTCGCTCCTTACCTCGACCACATGGACACCGTAATCGCAAGACAGCCCAAGCCATCCCGTAAATCGAACGACGCAGAGTTTTAGGTTGTCTTTCGGTTCGCATTTGGCAAGTTTTTGTTCAGCGAGCGCCGATTGAAACTTTTCCCCCAACCAACCGGTCTTTGCGCAGGTCAATGCGCTTGCCAGCATGTCCCACTCATTTGGCAGTGTAACGCAATGGGGCTTGTAATATTTTGTTGCGCAACTCGCCTACGCGCTGCTACCGTTTGCGACTCATTAGTAGCATTTTTGAATAGACTATGCTAGAGAATGCATCACGCTATACGAGGCACCACCGTCAAGCTTTTGGCAAGCTAATGTTATGCACACCATAAAGTCCGCGCTCATTCTGGTTCCGCTGGCAGATATTGCGGACGGACGCAGTATAAGAGCTCATGAGTCTATAAGCTAGCCGCCATCCCGCATATGCATAATAAAAAAGGCCCCCGCAGAACGGGAGCCTGTAACAAAGTAATAACAAATCGCTCGGATTGTACTACTCGCAGAGCGAAAGGGCAGCCTCGTCGGCAACGACGACGCAGTTGGTGTGCAGCTGCAGGATCGAAGCCGGGCACTCGGGCGTAACCGGGCCATAGCACATATCGTGCACAGCCTGAGCCTTGGCCTCGCCGTTGGCGACGACCAGGATCATGCGGGCATACATGATGGTCTGGGTACCCATGGTGTAAGCCTGGCGGGGAACGTCGTCGATGCTATCGAACAGGCGGCTGTTGGCCTGAATGGTGCTCTCGGTGAGGTCGACGCAGTGCGTACCCTTGGAGAAGTGGTCATCGGGCTCGTTGAAGCCAATATGACCGTTATTACCAATGCCGAGCAGCTGCAGATCCGGGTAACCGGCGGCAGCGACGATCTTGTCGTACTCGGAGCAGGCAGCGGCGGCATCGGGGTTGGAGCCATCGGGCACGTGCGTGTTATTCAGATCGATGTTGATGTGATCGAAGAAGTTCTCGCGCATGAAGTAGTGATAGCTCTGGGGATCATCGTGCGAAAGGCCACGATACTCGTCCAGGTTATAGGTGCTGACCTCGGAGAAGTCAATATCGCCCTTCTTGTACCAATCGGCGAGCTGCTTGTAGGCGCCAATAGGAGTGGAGCCGGTAGCAAGACCGAGTACGCAATCGGGCTTAAGGATAACCTGCGCCGAGATGATATTGGCAGCCTTGCGGCTCATATCCTCGTAGTCTTTAGCTTTAATGATCTTCATTACGCATCCTTTCTCGTAGAAGAGAGGCAAGGCTCCCCTTACAAGCACTTGCCCGCGGCCTGCGTCGGCCGCAACCAACGTGTGCGGCCACCAGGGCGAGGTCGCGTAATGTATGTATCTCGTGTCTAGCCGCGTCGAGGCCCCTGCCCGTCCACGGTGACCCGAAGCCTTTTAGCCTCGGACAATTTCCATCTTGCCACGGAGGGCGCCCTCTTTCAAGGGCGCCCTCCGTAAACGTGTTTGAATTGTAGGCCAAAGGGCAAGCGAACGAGTTAGCGCTCGCGAGCGACGATGAGCTGATCCATCTCCTCGACATGCTCGCCGACGGAGCCCTTGATGCTCGAGAACTCAACAGAGTTGCACACCAAAATGGGAACCGTCACATCGTAGCCCTCGGCCTCGATTGCCTCGCGTTCAAACTCGATAAGCACATCGCCCTTATGGACGATATCGCCCACCTGTGCATGCACGGTAAAGTGTTTGCCCTCAAGCTGAACGGTATCGAGTCCAACGTGGATTAAAACATCCAAGCCATCGACCGTGTTGAGCGCAACGGCGTGTCCCGTTGGAAAAATCGCCTCGATCTTGGCATCCGCAGGTGCAATCACGCGCGTGCCCGTAGGCCGAATGGCAACGCCTTGGCCCAAAAGGCCAGTGGCAAACGTCTGGTCGTTAACCTCGGAAAGCGGAATGACATCGCCCGAGATGGGAGCATCCAGCGTAAGGGCCCGACCACGCATACCAAAAGACCTTAGGACTTTAGTGAACATGCTCCCCCTTGGACATACCAATAATCAAAACCAGTTTTACTAGTTTACCACTTGGCATTGGTTTTTGACCATTAGGGAAGTTCGCGCTTGACAACCTCGACGATGTCGTCAACGACGCGCTGAGTCAGCTCGTGCGTCTCGGCCTCGGCCATCACGCGAACCAGCGGCTCGGTACCGCTCGGGCGCACCAGAATGCGGCCGCGACCGTTAAGCTCCTTCTCGGCGGCAGCGACAGCGTCCCAAATGGGCTGGCAATCGTCCAGACCGGCCTTGTTGTCGGAATGCACGTTGACGAGCACCTGCGGGTACTTCTTCATGATGCCGGCAAGATCGGTGAGGGTGCGGCCAGTGCGCTTGAGCACGGCCAGCAGCTGCAGCGCCGTCACCAGGCCATCGCCGGTGGTGTTGTGCTCCAGGAAGATGATGTGGCCGGACTGCTCGCCGCCGATAACGGCGCCGTCCGCGAGCATGCGCTCCAGCACGTAGCGGTCGCCCACGGCGGTCTGCACCATCTCAAAGCCCTGTTCCTTCATAGCGATGGAAAAGCCCAAGTTGCACATAACGGTCGAGACGATCTCGGAGTTGGCGAGCTTGCCGCGAGCGGCGAGGTCAGAGCCGCAGATGGCCAGGATGTAATCACCATCGATCTCGTTGCCCTCGCTGTCCACGAACAGCACGCGATCGGCGTCACCGTCGTGGGCCAGGCCGATGTCGGCGTGGGTGCGCAGCACGAGCTCGCGCAGGGGCTCAAGATGAGTGGAGCCGCACTCGACATTGATGTCGGTGCCACAGTAGTCGGTATTGATGGCGTGGACCGTGGCGCCCAGACGCTGAAGCGCGGCAGGCGTGGTCTGGCAGGAAGCACCGTGACCGCAGTCAACGGCAACGACCAGGCCGTCGAGCTTAAGGCCGTCGAGGGTGCTGATAGCGTGGTCGACGTATGCTTTGCGAGCGTCCTTCATCTTGATGATGTGGCCCACACCGGCGCCGGTCGGCAGCGTGTCGGCAGCCATGGCCTCCTCGGACATGACCCAGGCGCTGATCTCTTCTTCAACGGCATCGGGAAGCTTCATGCCCTTGCTGCTAAAGAACTTGATGCCGTTAAACTCCGGCGGATTGTGCGAAGCGGAGATGACGATGCCGCCGTCGAGGTCGTTTTGGACGGTGAGCAGCGCCACGGCCGGCGTAGGGATAACGCCGCAGCAGTGCGGGCGACCGCCCTCGGCCATAATGCCAGCGGTCAGAGCGCTCTCGAGCATGGTGCCCGAAAGACGCGTGTCGCGGCCAACGCAAATGTCCGGACCGAGGAACTTGGTCGCCGCACGGCCAAGGCGAAACGCGAGGTCGCACGAGAGGTCGGCGTTGGCGACGCCACGGACGCCGTCGGTGCCAAAGATGTTCTGGGGCATAGGATCGCTCCTTCCCAAGTGGGCAAAACGCACTCGCCCACCCTAGTCGAAAAAGAAAAGCGGGACCCGCCGAGCAATCGGCAGGCCCCGCTTGTACATTGTATCTCGTAAGGAGATAAAACCTTAGCGCTTGGAGAACTGGGGAGCGCGGCGGGCCTTCTTGAGGCCGTACTTCTTGCGCTCGACCACGCGAGCATCGCGCGTAAGGAAACCGGCCTTCTTGAGGTCAGCACGGTAGTCGCCAGCGTTCAGAAGAGCGCGAGCGATGCCCAGGCGCAGAGCGCCGGACTGACCGGAGATGCCGCCGCCATCGCACAGAGCGATAACGTCGAACTGACCGGCGGTATCGGTCACCTTGAAGGGAGCAAGGGCGTTCTCAACGAGCTGATGACGGCCGAAATACTGCTCGGCGTCACGCTTGTTGATGGTCACCTTGCCGGTGCCGGGGACGAGACGGACGCGGGCGACGGCGTTCTTACGACGGCCGGTACCCTGGTAGACAACGGTGTTCTCAGCCATCTTTAAGCCTCCAGCTCAATCTTCGTGGGGTTCTGGGCAGCATGCGGATGCTCGGCACCAGCGTAGACCTTAAGCTTGGTCATCTGGGCACGGCCGAGGGTGGTCTTGGGCAGCATGCCGCGAACGGCGCGCTCGATGACCTTCTCCGGGTGCTTCTCCATAGCCTGGTGGAAGCTCTCAGCCTTGAGGCCGCCGTTGTAGCCGCTGTGGCGATAATAGGTCTTCGTGTCGGCCTTGTTACCGGTAAGCTGGACCTTATCGGCGTTGATGACGACAACGAAGTCGCCGCAGTCGCTGTTGGGCGTGAACTGGGGCTTGTTCTTACCGCGCAGAATCATTGCGATCTGGGTGGCAAGACGGCCCAGGACAGCACCATCGGCGTCGACGAGAACCCAGTTGCGCTGGACCTCGCCCTGCTTGGCGTAGTGAGTCGATTTCGAAATCACTTAGACTCCTCCATGTACAGTACGTGTTGTTACAGAGATTCACGGGGCTCTGCAAGTAACCCGTCCATATTACCCCGCTCGTCGCCCGAGTCAACAGGTATTTTGGCTCTGACCAGACTTTCTGCACATGTCGTCCATCGGTAATGATGTCGCGACGCTAGCGCTCGACAAATGCCTCGATATCACTCAGCAGATGCTTTGCCTCCTGGCGACCCTGAATATACAGGTCGAGAAGCTTTGCCGGATCGTGCTCGACGTGACCGACCTCGACAGGCTTTTGCGGGGCAACGACCAGCGCGCGGCCCTCGCGCTCATACTTCCACAGATGCATGCGCTGGATGTTATAGCGGTCGTGGCGCGTCTCGATAGCCTCGAGCAGATAGGGGTAGTCGGCATAGCGGGCGCGTGCGGCAGGCATAAACTCGTAGGGCTTTTTCTCGTACGAGCGGTCCTGCGTGACAATGACAACCGCGCGATCGAAGCCCGCCTCCTCCAGCACGTGTTCGATGGGGGCCGAATCGGCTACGCCGCCGTCGACGTATTTGTGCCCGTCGATCTCGACCGGCGGCGTCACCAGCGGCAGCGACGTCGAGGCGCGCACGGCATCGAGGTCGAGCACGGCGCTTTTGACCGGCAGGTATGCAGCGGTTCCAAAGAGCATGTCCGTCGCGACGGCGTACATCTCGATGGGGCTCGCGTCGAATGCCTCGTTGTCAAAGGGATCCAAGCGGTCCTGGACATCGTTGAAGATGAAGTCGTAACCCACGATGGAACCCGTGGAGGCAAACGATGCGGCGCCCATGAAGCGGTTGTCGTTGCAGAAAGCCAGGTTGATGCGGTTGGCACGGCCGATCTGGTGCGACTTGTAGTTCACGCCGTTGAGGGCGCCGGCCGATACACCGTAGACAGCCGGAATCTCGACGCCAGCCTCCATGAGGACGTCGAGCACGCCCGCGGTAAACTGCCCGCGAAAACTGCCGCCCTCCAAGACGAGCGCGACCTTGCCGGCGTTCTTTGCCTTATCTTCTGCCGTCATGTTGACCTCCTACTGTTTCGTTTTGGCCTTCTTCTACCCAGTTTTGAGATGGAGAGCGCATGGGTTTTGGAGTTGAGGAGGACGGGGCGACTGGCGGAAAGCACGTCCCGTTCTGGGGGGCGATTCCGGGATGGACTTTCCGCCAACAACCTATCCGGAAAATGCATCCCATTCTGAGCGTAGATTCTGGGATGCAACTTCCGCTTGAGGCGTCAACGTGAGTAGTCAATTTGGGACGGGGCTATTTTAGCTGCCCTTTGGCTGTCGACGAATTATTGGGGACCGGAACTAATATCGACTGGCTTATAGGGGTAGCTAAAATAGCCCCGTCCCAAATTGACTACTCCACCTTGTAGAGGCTTTGCGCGGAGAATCCGCGTATTTGCTTCGCAAATCCGCACCGGCTTCGGCCGCCTGCCGGCGTCCTCGCCCGCGGGCTAAAAACGCTTACGCGTTTTCTTTACGCCCGCGCCCTGCACAGAGTTCGGTTCTCCGCGGTGCGGGGATGACGCTGGCGCAGGGCGTTGCCGGCTGTCATCCGATCGGCATCGCATCTATATAGGGTCGAGGCTTTGCGCGGAGAATCCGCGTATTTGCTTCGCAAATCCGCACCGGCTTCGGCCGCCTGCCGGCGTCCTCGCCCGCGGGCTAAAAACGCTTACGCGTTTTCTTTACGCCCGCGCCCTGCACAGAGTTCGGTTCTCCGCGGTGCGGGGATGACGCTGGCGCAGGGCGTTGCCGGCTGTCATCCGATCGGCATCGCATCTATATAGGGTCGAGGCTTTGCGCGGAGAATCCGCGTATTTGCTTCGCAAATCCGCACCGGCTTCGGCCGCCTGCCGGCGTCCTCGCCCGCGGGCTAAAAACGCTTACGCGTTTTCTTTACGCCCGCGCCCTGCACAGAGTTCGATTCTCCGCGGTGCGGGGATGACGCTGGCGCAGGGCGTTGCCGGCTGTCATCCGATCGGCATCGCATCTATATAGGGTCGAGGCTTTGCGCGGAGAATCCGCGTATTTGCTTCGCAAATCCGCACCGGCTTCGGCCGCCTGCCGGCGTCCTCGCCCGCGGGCTAAAAACGCTTACGCGTTTTCTTTACGCCCGCGCCCTGCACAGAGTTCGATTCTCCGCGGTGCGGGGATGACGCTGGCGCAGGGCGTTGCCGGCTGTCATCCGATCGGCATCGCATCTATATAGGGTCGAGGCTTTGCGCGGAGAATCCGCGTATTTGCTTCGCAAATCCGCACCGGCTTCGGCCGCCTGCCGGCGTCCTCGCCCGCGGGCTAAAAACGCTTACGCGTTTTCTTTACGCCCGCGCCCTGCATAGAGTTCGATTCTCCGCGGTATCTATAAGTAATAAAAAAGCAGGTAGGTGCGTTTACCTACCTGCCTGTAACTATTGGTGGAGGCGCGGAGAATCGAACTCCGGTCCACGAAAGCCCCCTGATTGGCATCTCCAAGCTCAGTCGCTGGTTTAGTCTCGGACGCTTTGCGCGCAGCGACACGCTCGCGGCATCCCAACCGGTTCGGTCTTAGCCCGCGCCATACCGATTACGTGCGCGGGAGCATTCCCCTAACATGACGTCGCGCCGGTGTCGGGGAAATCACCGGGTTGACGCGCCGCTATAAACTAAGCAGCGAGAGCCATAGGCTCAAAAGAAGAGTTGTTGTCAATTCAATTTGACGGTACCCCTGTTTAACGAGGCGAGGAGACCTCGGCTTGCTTCCTCTCTCAGAGCTATCGTGTCGAAACCAGTCGCCCCCGAATGTTGGGAAAGTCTGGATGGTATCGGGCCTGCAAACACCCGATAACCGTCGACTTTTCAAGGAACACGCGGGGTAAACCCCGCTCGTGGATAGCTATCTTACCACGTTCTAAAGGCAGACAGCTGCTCTATGCACGAGCTGTGAAGACCCTAATGTGCGCCATACTTCGCATTTTTGCCACTGAACGCGTCACGTATATTTTCGCCAAGCAAAATTGACCCGTCGAAAGGACCGTTATGGATACCAAGCAGCAACTCGTCAATGCCCTCGTAGGCCTGGGCTCAACCATTACCGAAGCCATGGATGTCATCGAAGGCTTTGTCCCCTGTGGACATCCCGCCCTCACGGTATCGAACGCCCTTGTTGCGCTGGACGCTGACGACGATGCAGCTCTCGCCCAGCAGTTTGAGACCGTCGCGGGCTTTATCGACCACGTGAGCGAGAACCGCGGCGTGGCCGCCTACCACGGCATCGAGGTCGAGCTCGCAGGTCCCAAAGCCGATCTGCTCGCAGCAATCCGCGAGGTAGGCGCCCTTATGCAGACCGCAGGCGTCAAGAACACCCAGGTCAACGAGTGGGTCTACCGCAGTCTAGCAGCACTAAACGATTCCGACGAAAAGGCCGCCGAGAAGCTCGTCGAAGCTCCCGTCATCAAGGCAGCGCTTTTGTAATTAAAGGATGCGTGGCCTTCTGAGCGCCGACGTTCCGAAGGCCACGCAAACAGTTCGCGCTAACCGATAGCCGCGCCACCACGTTCGGCCAAAGCTAGAATCGGCATCATTTGGCGCGGGGTCTTTGCTGCAAGATCGGCATGTTCGAGCAGCTTGCGATTGTTGGTCACCAAGTAATCGATCTGCGCGCGCTTGCACGCGGCGAGCACCAAGTTGTCCTCGTAATCGCGATGGAGCGCTAAGTATTTGTCGGCCAGCCAAAGGCCCGATGCATCTGCACCCACGGCCGTGGCGTTTTCGGTCACGTTCCGAACAAACGCCAACGCCGCATCGCCAATTGCACGGACAGATGCCTCGTCGAGCGCTCCCCCGCCGGCAAGAACGCTACGCTTCGGCTCGTGTTGGACAACGTACAGCACGTCCTTGGCGATATGCACCGGAAAGAACAGCAACGCCCCCGTCTCCGTCGCCTGCCCAATAAACGCGCGCGGCAAGCGACTCGGTATGCTCGGCGCAAAACGAATCGACCCATACGTTGGTGTCCACCATAATCTTAAGGGGGCCTCCACTCACAGGATCATCCCCTTTTGGCGATAATGCTCATCCATGGATTCGGAATAGATTGTGTCCCAGCTGCGGTCATCAGACGCAGATGATGTATCGATGCCCAGGTCCGCGTAAAGCCGATCCACCGCCGCCCATGATGCGACAAACGGCGAGGTGCCACCAGCACTAGGCGGTTGGTCGTCAACGGCCGACAACACCTCTTCGCACGAACCGCCACCCTGCGCTACCTTGGCCACCACCTTTTTGATGAGCTCGGGCAGTGTCCCGCCCGAAAGCCGCAGCGCTTCCTCGGCACGGTTCCTGACCTGGCGATCCACGCGAACGTTCACCTGCGCCATGCCGCTAGCAGCACCCACGTCGATCTCGCTCCCTTCAATTGCTATCCTCGATAGCAACACTATATAGAGACGCTATCAATTGGAGTCAAATGCAAAAGGCCTGCGCCCGGACGACACCGATGCCGTCTGGGCGCAGGCCAGATAACGTGGGCAAACACGTCTGTTAACGCAGGTAAGCCTTCGCGTTGCTCAGGCTGTAGGCGATCGTCGAGCCGTTGTGCGGCAGCGACGATGCCTGCGAGGCAATCGCGCCGGTACTGCCCAGTGCCAAGAGCGCCGAGTTGGTGTGCATCACCTTAGAGTAGGAGCTCGTCAGACGATCAACGAGGCCCTGGCTCATACGGCGCAGGCGCACGATCGCAGCAAGATCCGTATCGGTCAAAGTGCGCGGAACCGATGATGGCGCGACGCCCTTCGATTAACGAAGTGATGCCGTGCGCCACGATGTACTCGACGGCAGCATGCCGCACGCGATGCCATGCACGCAGGCATTCTTTACCGGAGCGCTGGCGAGCAGCTTGATGCCAGCCGTACCAAGCAGAAAACCGCCACCGACAAGCAGGGTGTTAAACGTCGGCTTCTTCATGTTGCTTCTCCCTTTTGCCGCATTGGACACGGCACGGTGCCTCAGCACCCGAGTGAATAAGTTTACTAATGCACACTATTGGATAATAGTTAAGAAGGACTAACTATTAAGGTCAAAAATGGTTAACTTTCTGGAAATCTTAGGGTGCAGAACGGCCGACTTTCGACAATCGGTCTGCCGCAACGTACATCTCCGGCATCAAAGAAAGACTCTCCCCCGTCCCAGCAAATCGAGGTCTAATACTTTTCCCGAGAAGTGAACGAGCAAAATCGGACCCCTGAAGCATCCGCATTTTTTAGTAACAAAACCGCAGGGAAAACTCGGCAAAACCGCAGGAAACAGCGTCCAAATAGTGTCGATGCTTCAGAGGTCCAAATAAGGTCGTTCACTTCTCGGGAAAAGTATTAAGTTTCGCTTTCCACAGCCCAAAAATGTGACCTAGGGACCGTCCCTGCGCCACATCCACAAAAAAATGAGGGTGCCAACGGCACCCTCATTCACCAAATTCCATTCAGCCCGACTGACCAGAACGGCCGAGTCGCCACGGAACCGAGGGGCCGGGCGCAGGGCCTTGCCTCTCAATGAGTTCCGCACGAACAGGAGGCGCCAGTGGCGCCTCCGTCGTGAGTCAGGACTGTCCGAAATTGAGAGGCAAGGCCCTGCGCCCGGCCCCTCGGTTCCCGCTTACGAGAGCGAGGTTCTCAGCAACTCGTTGAAGAGCTTTGGGTTACCCTTGCCGCGACTCGCCTTCATGCACTGGCCCACCAAAAAGCCGATGACCTTCTGGTTGCCGTCACGATACTGCTGTGCCTGCTCGGCACAGTTTGCCAGCACCTCGTCCACAATCGGCTGCAGCGCGCCGGCATCACTCACCTGACGCATACCGCGCTCGTCGACGATCTTGTTGGGGTCGTCGCCGGTCTGGGCCATGGCCTCAAAGACCTCGTGAGCCTGGTTGGAGCTGATGGCATCGGTCGCCAGCAGCTTGGCAAGCGCTGCCACCTGAGCCGGCGCGATGCCGGACTCGGCGAGCGACACGCCCGCGCCCTTAAGGTAGGCGATCATCTCGTTCACCAGCAAGTTTGCAACCGTCTGGGCCTCCTTGCCAGCCATACCGGCAGCGGCGGCCTCAAAGAACTCGGCAAACTCCGGGTCGCCGGCGATTTGCTCGGCATCGGTCGCCTTAATGCCAAAATCGGCCTCAAAACGGGCGCGCTTGGTATCGGGCAGCTCGGGAATCTCACCTCGGCAGCGATCGATGAACTCGTCGTCCAGATCGAACGGCGCCAAGTCGGGGTCGGGGAACAGACGATAGTCGTCGGCCGTCTCCTTCACACGCATGACCACGGTGCGCTTGCGGCTGGGCTCCCAGTGGCGGGTCTCCTGATAGATAATGCCGCCCTCCTCGAGCACCTCGGCCTGGCGGCAAATCTCGTAGGCAAGGCCGTCGTGCAGGCTCTTAAATGAGTTGAGGTTCTTGAGTTCGGTTTTGGTGCCCAGCTTGGTCTCGCCGCGGCGGCGCAGCGACACATTGCCGTCGCAGCGCATGGAGCCCTTCTCCATCGAGCAGTCCGAAATGCCCAGCGTCACAAAAATGCGACGGAGCTTTTCCATAAACAGGCGAGCCTCCTCAGGCGTACGCAAGTCGGGCTCAGTCACGAGCTCAATCAAAGGCGTGCCGCAGCGGTTGTAGTCGACAAGCGACTCGGCGGCGGCGGTAATGCGGCCCTCGGCACCACCCACGTGCACCATCTTGGCGGCGTCCTCCTCCATGTGGATGCGAAGGATGCGGATGGGCACCGTGTAGGAACCGTCCTCGCGACGCTCGGGCATCTGCAGGTTGGACGCGTCATAGCTGGCCAGATGGCCGGCACGCTGATTGCCCTCGCGCATGGTCGACGTCATGGACGTGGACAGGCCCTCGGCGTTGGCCGAGGCGCTCGCCAGGCTCTGGGCCTCGGCCTCGCCAAACACGCAATCGGGGCGCTCTGCAGCGCCGCGACCAGTCACGTCCAGGTCCAGGTGACCGTACATGGCAAAGGCGACCGGACCCTGCGTGGTCTGGAAGTTCTTGGCCATATCGGGATAGAAGTAGTGCTTGCGGTAGAACATCGAGTGGCGCTGGATCTCGCAGTTGGTGGCGAGGCCGGCCTTAACGATGCTCTCGATGGCGCGCTTGTTGGGCACCGGCAGGGCGCCGGGCAGGCCCAAGCACACCGGACACACGTTGGCGTTGGGCTCGTCATCGTGGCTGAGCTTGCAGTTGCAGAACATCTTGGTATCGAGTGCGGTGAGCTCGGTATGAATCTCCAGGCCGATCACGGCCTCCCAATCCTGCAGGACCTCGGAAAGCTCTTTCATTACAGCTCGCCTCCCTTCCCGGCAAAATCGGGCGCGACGGAAAGCGCGGGCGCACCCGTGGCGGCATCGGCAAAGCCGCGCTCCAGGGCGCGGGCAAACGTGAGCAGCTGACGGTCCTTAAACGCCGGACCCACCAGCTGGGCAGAAACGGGCAGCTGAGTATCCTCGCCCAAGCCCAGCGGCACCGAGATACCACCGTTGCCGCAAATGTTGAGCGAGATGGTGTACAGGTCGGAGAGGTACATCTGCGTGGGGTCGCTGATCTCGCCAAACTTAAAGGCCGTGCGCGGCGAGGCGGGCATGAGGATGGTGTCCACCTTGGCATACGCGGTGTCGTAGTCCTGCGTGATGAGCGTGCGGGCCTTTTGCGCAGCGTAGTAGTACTTGTCGTACACGCCCGAGCTCAGCAGGTAGGCGCCGAGCATCTGACGGCGCTTGGCCTCGGCGCCAAAGCCGTGGGCGCGCGACAGCGAGCTCTGGTCGGACAGGTTGGTGCAGCCCTCCTCCTGATAGCCGTAGCGAATACCGTCGAAGCGGGCCAGGTTGGAGAACGCCTCGGCCGGGCCGATGACGTAGTAGGCGGCGATGGCGGCATCCAGGTGCGGCAGGTCGACCTCGACCAGCTCGGCGCCCTGGTTCTGCAGCTCCTGGGCGGCGCGCTGAACAGCGGCCTTGACCTCGGGCGTCAGGCCCTCGGCCTCCATAAACGCGGGGATGATACCCACGCGCTTACCCTCGATGCTGTCGTTGAGATGCTCGGTAAAGTCGACGGCGCAATCCTGGCTGGTGCAGTCGTAGGGATCGTGACCCGCGCCGGTAAGCGCGTTCATGGCCAGCGCGACATCCTCGACCGTGCGGCCGAAGGGGCCCACCTGGTCGAGCGACGAGCCAAAGGCGACCACGCCGTAACGGCTCACGGCGCCATACGTGGGCTTAAAGCCCACCACGCCGCACAGCGACGCCGGCTGGCGAATGGAGCCGCCGGTGTCCGAGCCCAGCGAGAGCGCGACCTCGCCCGCGGCGACGGCGGCAGCGGAGCCGCCCGAGGAGCCGCCGGGCACGCGCTCGGTATCCCAGGGGTTGTTGGTGCGGTGGAACGCTGAGCTCTCGGTGGAGCTGCCAAAGGCAAACTCGTCCATGTTGGCCTTGCCCATGGGCAGGCAGCCGGCATCGAGCATGCGCTGGACGCAGGTGGCGGTGTAGACGCTCTGGTAGTTCTCGAGCATGCGGGAAGCGCAGGTGGTGCGCGTGCCCACAAGGTTCATGTTGTCCTTGATGGCCAGCGGCACGCCCGCGAGCGGGGGCAGCGGCTTGCCTGCGGCACGATCGGCATCCACGCGCGCGGCGGCCTCGAGCGCAAGCTCGGGCGCCACCTGCAGGAATGCCTGGACCCCGCCCTCGCGCGCCTCGATGGCGGCAAGGGAGGCCTGGGCCACCTCGGTAGCGGTAAAGTCGCCAGCGGCAACGCCCGCGGCAATCTGGACAGCGGTAAGGGAATCGAAGCTCTGCGCCATTACTCGCTCTCCCCCTCTCCCAAAATGGACGGCACGCGGAAGTAGCGGTCGCGCGCGCTGCCGGCGTTTTCGAGCGCGACGTCGAGCGGCAGGTCCCGCTCGGGCTCGCGCAGGTCATCGCCCATCACGTTGGACAGGCTTCCGATGGGATGGAACGTGGGCTCCACGTCGGGCAAGTCATATTGCAAGACGGGCTCGAGCATCTGGACGGCATCGTTCATGTAGGACGTCATCTGGGCGAGCTCGTCATCGGTCAGTGCGATCTTTGCGTACTCGGCGATACCGCGCACGTCTTTCTCGCTGAGTGCCATAGGCGCTCCCTTCCGCATAACAGTTAAACCGCTCTAGTATACAAGGCAACGCCGGCTTGGAGCAGGCGCTTTACCCAAATGCAGCGAAAACGTAACGAGGGCGGCGGTTGGCAGGCGGCGGGCTGGCGGTTCTGCAGCGAAACCGCACCGTCCATAGCAAAAACCGCCACAAAGGTGCCTGGCCCCTTTGTGGTGGCCGGATCCGCAGGATGGCATGACCCGGGGCGCAAACCATCACAACATTCGACGTTATTCGGCAAAATCGCGATTTTCATCGAATGTTGTGATGGTTTTTACTGCTTTGCGGCACGATCCAAATGCCGGCGTCCAAACAGCAGCAGTGCCGCGGGAACCGCTGTCACGACCATACCCGCCCCGATGAGCGTCTGCTGCACGCCAAACGTCGCCGCCAGCCACGGGGCAATCGCCAGCGGCGCCACGCCGGCGAACATGTTGCCAAAGCCCATGACCGAGTTGACGCGACCGAGCTGCTCGAGCGGGGCCGTCGTTTGCACGATCGTGTTGTGGAGCGGATTGACGACGCCCCAGGCCACGCCCAGGGCAATCTGGCCGACGAGGGCTACGCCCACGTACGGCGTCCCCACATAGAGCAAACTTCCCAGGCCCACGGACAGAAGCGCCACAAGCAGCGTCTTAAGGTTGACCAGGTGCGGCGGCAAGCGGAGCGCGACCACGGCGCCCAGCACCGCGCCCACGCCGCAGGCAGACGAGAGCCAGCCCATCCACTCGACACCGACATGCAGAACATCGCGGTAGAAGAATGACTCCAGTGGATCGAAGGCGCCATAGCCAAAGTTCGAAAGGAAAATAATGCAGAACAGCAGGGCGAGGACGCTGTTGGTAAAGACTGTCTTGATGCTGGTCACGAAGGTGACGCGGGTGGATTTATTGGAGTCGGAGCTTTGATTGGCAGTACTTGCCGTTGTGCTGCTATCCGCGGGAGCACTTTCGCGCGCGGCGACGCGACCTGCTTGCGGCCTAAAGCCCCAACCGGCGACGAGCGCCAGTACGGTAAAGATCATCATGAGCAAAAACACCGCGTGTGACGATGCAGCCGCCGCGACAAAGCCGCCCAGTGTGGGACCGACGATAATGCTCACGTTGGAGAGCATGGCGATGGCGGAGTTGATGTCTTTGAGCTCGACGGGGTCGTCGGTGAGATACGCCGGATAGGACGTGGCGACGGGTTGGGCGAATCCTATCACAAAGCCCAGGAGCACCGCGCCGGCAAGGACTGTTCCGGTCGCGCTGCCACAGGCGAGGATTGCCGCGCCGGTTGCCAACGTGCCGAAGATACTCGCCCGGAAATGCCGGCACGGACCCCAAGCGTCAAGCGCCGCGCCGCCCGCAAAGGACCCCAGGATCACGAAAACGTTCATAAACAGGACGGCCAGCGATGTCGCAACGACCGAGGCGCCGTCCGCATAGGTGAGTGTTCCGATAACACCGATAAAGTAGCTGGTCTGAAAGCCGGTATATATGAGGAAGCGCATTGCCACCAGGTGCTTAGCCCGCGCGGACAACGAAGGGTGAGGTTTTGAGAGAAGAGATACGAGCACGGAGACTCCTCGTTTCATACGAATACGGGCGGTGGACATTCGCCGCCGTCTGTCAAATCAATCTATCCGCATGAAACATTAAGGACGCATCAGGACCCTTCTCTCCGTTTTTCGCCCGTCATGAACTACTTGGTAGATTGTAAGGCATGTCACAAAAATCTACCAAAGCAAAAACCACCACAAAGGTGCCTGGCCCCTTTGTGGTGGAAATGACGTTTGCCCAGATAGAACCTGCCAAAATAAACCTGTCCCTTTTTGGCAGGTTCAGCGCCAAGCCTTAAAGGTGGTCTTGGATAAGGTCGCAGATGGCGCGGGCGTCGTTGATGTTGATGGCTCGGGTCGCAAAGCCGGCATCGAATGCCTGACGTGCCAGGGCTTCGTTGCAGGCAAGGGCCAGCGTGCGGCCGTCGACCAGGTCGAGCGAGCTCTTGCCGCGCAGACGGTCGACACCGGAGCGCGCGACCACGATGTTGTCGAAGCCCTCGGTCTTGTAGCCCTCGATGATCACCACGTCGACATCGTTGTAACGCGACAGCAGCTCGCGCGCGGGCATCTCGTCCTCCTCGCGCGTGTCGGCGTACTCCGCCCAGCGCGTGGCGCAGATGAGGCCCACGTGCTTGGATCCGGCCTGGTGATGGCGCCAGGTATCCTTAGCGGGCACGTCGATATCAAAGCCGTGGTGCCCGTGATGCTTGAGCGACCCCACGCGCAGGCCGCGGCGGGTGAGCTCGGCAATGACCTTCTCGACGAGCGTGGTCTTGCCCGAGTTTTGGTAGCCGATAAACGCGATCGCGGGGACGGCCGGTATCGGAGCTGCGGGCGCGACGGCGACGGGTGCGCTCGCAGGTGCGGCACCGTCAGTGGCCACGGCCTCAACAGCAGCGGCCTGACGCTCTGCGCGGTCCCATACGCCCGAGCGGCCGCCCTCCTTGTGCAGCAGGCGCACGTCGACGATCTCCATACCGCGATCGACTGCCTTGCACATGTCATAGATCGTTAAACACGCAGCACTCGCGCCGGTCAGGGCCTCCATCTCGATACCCGTCTTGCCCGTCACGCCGGCAGTAACCAGTACGTGAAAGCCAACCTGCCCGTCCGCGCGCGCCGGCGCCCAGCCCTCGGGCACGTCCTCGGCCGGCGTCCCCGCCGGAGCGATGGGCGCAATGTCGCACTTGCTCTTGGTAATGGGCAACGGATGGCACATGGGAATGATGTCGCTCGTGCGTTTGATGGCCATGATGCCCGCCACGCGCGCGCAGGCAAGTACGTCGCCCTTTTTGGCGCGGTCCTGCAGCACCATAGCCTGTGTCTCGGGATGCATGAGGATGGTGCCCTCGGCGATGGCGATGCGATGGGTCTCGGCCTTGTCGGACACATCGACCATGCGCACCTCGCCCTTGGCGTCCACGTGCGTCAGCTCGTTGCGACGTGCGTCACGGGCGGGTTTGGTGGCCGCGCTGGAAGTCGGCTGCGCGGACGCGTCGGCGTTGCCAGCATTCGCCGCGGCCGTGACTTTGTGGGCAGACATCGCGGCCCTGCGAGCGGCCTTGGTGGCATCGGCGTACCTGCTCTTGGCCATATGATCATCCTCCGATTTGGGACATAAATCGTTGCGTACCCTCAATTATCGCGTGTTCCTGCGGTTTGTGGGCCACGGCATCGCGCCAAATCGAAAGTACCTGCATATCATCACCACGGCGCAGGGCGTCGCGCACCGAATACTCGGCATCGCTAAACAGGCACGGACGCACGTTGCCATCGGCCGTCAGGCGCAGACGGTTGCAATTCGCACAAAAATGGTTGGACATGGCGCTAATGAAGCCAACCGTTCCCGCCGCGCCCGGAAAGCGCCAATAGCGCGCAGGGCCCGCGCCGGCAGGAGCATCGTTGATGTCGAGCGGCTCGAGCTCGCCCAGCCCCGTCGCGGTGGCCCCGGCATTGATGCGCGCCCGCAGCTCGTCACTCGGCACGGTATCGCTCGCGTCCCACAGCTCGGGATTGAGCGCGGGCGCATGCGGGTCCACAGCGCAATGCGAGCTCGTGTGCTCGTCGCCGATGGGCATATATTCGATAAAGCGCAGGTGGATGGGACGGTCGAGCGTAAGCCGCGCGAGGGCCGCCACATCCTGGTTGAGCCGGCGCACAATAACGCAGTTGACCTTAACGGGCTCAAAGCCCCAAGCCAGCGCCGCGTCGATGCCGGCCATGGTCTGCTCGAGCCGACCCAGGCGCGTGATCTTTCCAAAGAGCGTAGGGTCGAGCGTGTCGAGCGAGATGTTGACGCGGTTAAGCCCGGCATCTTTGAGCTGCGGCGCCAGCTTGGGCAGCAGGGCGCCGTTGGTGGTGAGCGAGATGTCCTCGATCTGAGGGATCGCGCGGATGTCGCGAATAAGCGGAATAATACGGCGGCTGACCAGCGGCTCGCCGCCCGTCAGGCGCACGCGGCGAATGCCCTCCCCCGCCACCAAGCGCACAAAGCGGGCGATTTCCTCGGCGCTGAGTAACTCGTCGTGTGCACGGGGCGCCACGCCATCGGCCGGCATGCAGTAAATGCAGCGGAAATTGCACTTGTCGGTAACGGCAATGCGCAGGTAGTTGATATCGCGGCCAAAACCGTCATGCTGCACGTGCCCGTCCACGCAGCCCTCCCCTCACGCGGCGTTTTATTCTTCGAAAAACATAATACCCCACGAGAGAATCATGCCGACACCCGTACGACAGGAGAGGTCGCTTCGAACAAGGCCGGCTTCCCAAGCCCATCCTCAACACGCAAACCTTGACTCTATAATCGTTGTAGGGTTTTCACTACACTGGTACGTAAACAGACCCAGCCAGAAAGCCCCACCTATGGAACACGACCTCACACGCGGCAATGTCCTTAAGACCATCGCGGTCTTTGCCCTGCCCTATATGCTCTCGTACTTTTTGCAGATGCTCTACGGCATGGCCGACCTGTACATGATGGGGCAGTTTAGCGGTGCCGCCGGCATCACCGCCGTGGGCAATGGCGCGCAGACGCTCTATATCATTACCGTGACGCTCGTGGGTCTGGCCATGGGAACGACGGTTATCGTCGGCCACGCCGTGGGTTCGCGCCGCTTCGATCGCGCCGAGACCGCCATCGGCAACACCATCACGCTGTTTATGGGTGTCTCGGTAGTGCTGGCAGCCATCCTGCTCGCACTGTGCCCGCAGATCGTGGCGCTCATTGGCACGCCGCCCGAGGCAGTTGAAGGCACCGCCGCCTACCTGCGCATCTGCTTTGTCGGCATTCCGTTTATCGCCGCATACAACATTCTTTCGGCCATCTTTCGCGGGCTGGGCGATTCGCGCTCGCCTATGTACGTGATTGGCGTGGCGTGCATCATCAACATCGCGCTCGATTTTCTGTTTATCGGCCACATAGGGCTCGGCCCCGTGGGTGCGGCACTCGGCACGGTAACCGCCCAAACGGCCAGCGTTGCCCTCGCGCTCGTGTGGCTTAAGAGCCGCCGCACGAACATCCATGTTAAGCGCAGCGACCTGCGTCCCCAGCCCGAGGTGCTCGGCGGCATCCTTAAGATCGGCGTGCCCGTGGCCGTGCAGGACGGCTGCATCCAGGTGGCGTTTATGTTTATCACCGTCATCGCCAACCATCGCGGCCTGGTCGACGCCGCCGCCGTGGGCCTGGTCGAAAAGATGATCAGCTTTTTGTTCATTGTACCGAGTTCCATGGGTGCCACCGTCAGCGCACTCACGGCGCAAAACGCCGGCGCGGGCAAGGGCGACCGCGCGCGTCAGGTGCTCAAAGACACCATGACGATCTCGGTGGTGTACGGATGCCTGATCACGGTGCTGATGTGGCTGGTGGCGCCGGCGTTTATTGGCTTTTTTGCCAAGGACGCTGCAGTAGTCGCTGCCGGCACCGGCTATATGCGCAGCTATATTTTCGACGCGATTTTTGCCGGCATCCACATTTGCTTTAGCGGCTTTTTCGCTGCATACGGCAAGAGCTACATCGGCTTTGCGCACAACGTGCTGGCCGTGGCACTCATTCGCGTGCCGGGCGCGTGGCTGCTGTCGAACGCCTATTCCGACACGCTGTTTCCCATGGGCATCGCCTCGCCGTGCGGATCGATTTTGTCGGCAGTCATCTGTGTTGTCGCGTTTACCGTGCTCAACCGGCGCGGGGCTTTTGACAAGTTGGCAGCGTAGCGGGGCAACGCGAAATCGCCCTCATTGACGACATCATCAGCGACGACCCCGCGACCTACGTGACGCAGATCACGATGCCGGTTTCCCCAACAAAGTAAGAACCGCCCGGAAGGCATCGCGCTTCCGGGCGGTTCTTCAATTTGACTATTGATGCCTTAAGCCTGGGGCACCTCGCCGGTAGCCAAGATCTGCTCGAGTGCGTCCTCATCCAGCACGGGCACACCCAGCTGCTCGGCCTTGGTAAGCTTGGAACCCGCTTTGGGACCGGCAACCAGATAGCTCGTCTTCTTTGATACGCTGCCCGAGACCTTGGCGCCGAGCACCTTGAGCGCCGCGCCCGCCTCGTCGCGCGTGCGGTTGACGAGCGTGCCGGTGAGCACGAAGGTCAGACCCGCGAGCGGCTGTGCGTCGGCGAGCTCGCCTGCCACGCCAGCGTCGGCTGCGGCTTGCGCGTGCGCGGCGCCCAAATCGACCTCGAGCGAAAGGCCCGCCTGGCGCAGACGTTCCAGGACGGCAAGGTTCTCGGGCACGGCCAGGAACTGCTTGACGCTCGCCGCAATCTTGGGGCCGATGCCCTCGCACTCGGCAATGTCTTCTTCGCTCGCCAAGATGAGCTTGTCAATCGACAGGAATCGCTCGGCGATGACCTCGCCCACGCTCTTGCCCACGTGACGGATACCCAGGGCAAACAGCACGCGACCGAGCGGCTGGCTCTTGGACTTGTTGAGCTCGGCGATGATTTTCTCGGCCGTCTTGAGGCCTACCGGAATGGGGTCGCCCTTCTTAACGCCCTTTTTGCTGTTAGAGCTGGCATAGGTGCGCCCCGTGTCCAGGCCTGCGATGTCATCGACCGTGAGCTGGTAGAAGTCTGCGACGTCGTGAATCAGCCCGGCGGCGATCATCTTGTCGACGATCTCGTCGCCTAGGCCATCGACGTCCATGCAACCGCGGCTCACCCAGTGGAGCAGGCGCTCCTTGAGCTGTGCGGGGCAGTCGATGGACACGCAGCGGTAAGCCACCTCGCCATCCTCGTGGACCACGGGGCTACCGCACACGGGGCAGACCTCGGGCATATGCCAGTCGACCGAATCGGCCGGGCGCTTATCGAGCACCGGGCCCACGACCTCGGGGATTACGTCGCCTGCCTTGTGCACGATGATGGTGTCGCCCTCGCGCACGTTTTTGCGACGGATCTCGTCGATATTGTGCAGCGTGGCGCGCGCGATGGTAGAGCCGGCAACCGTCACCGGATCGAACTCGGCGACCGGCGTGAGCACACCGGTGCGACCCACCTGGATGCGAATTTCGCGCAGGACGGTCTGCTTTTCCTCGGGCGGAAACTTAAAGGCAATGGCCCAGCGTGGTGCGCGGGCGGTAAAGCCCAGGTCGAGCTGCTGCTGGAAGCTGTCAACCTTTACGACCACGCCGTCGATGTCGTAATCCAGGTCGCCGCGGTGCTCGAGCGCCTGGGCGCAGAACTCGTGGACCTCGGCCGGTGTGGCGCAGCGTGCCACGTTGGGATTAACACTAAAGCCGGCGCTGCGCAGCCAGTCGAGAAATTCGCGCTGGCTGTGGACGTGCAGCGGATCGGTATCGGCGATGGCATAGATAAAGGTGGCAAGATCGCGACGCGCCGTGACCTTGGGATCCTTCTGACGCAAGGATCCGGCAGCGGCGTTGCGCGGGTTGGCGAAGGGGTCGCGGCCCTCGGCATCGGCCTCGCCGTTCAGGCGAACAAAGCTGCCCTTAGGCATGTAGACCTCACCGCGCACTTCGATGGTACGCTCGCGGTCGGCGCCCATGTGAGCGAGCGCCGGCTCGGACAGGTGCATGGGCACATCCTTGATAGTGCGCACGTTGAGCGATACGTCCTCGCCCGTGGTGCCGTCACCGCGCGTGGCGGCGCGTACGAAGGTGCCGTTTTGGTAGGTAAGCGCGACGCCCAGACCGTCAATCTTGAGCTCGCAGGTATAGGTGACGCTACCGGCACCGAGCGCATCCTCGGTGCGCTGGAGCCATGCGTCGAGCTCGTCCAGATCCATGGCATCGTCCATGGAATACATGCGTGCCATGTGCGTGACCGGCGTAAACTGCTCGCTCACGTAGCCGCCCACGCGCTGGGTATAGCTGTCGGGCGTCACCAGGTCGGGGTAGGCGGCCTCGATTTCTTGCAGTTCAACGAGCATTTTGTCAAAGGCGGCGTCCGTGATCTCGGGTGCATCGAGCATGTAGTAGCGGTAGGCGTGGTAATCGAGCTCGTGGCGCAACTCAGCCGCGCGCGCTGCCGCCTGGGCACGGGTATCGGCCGGCGCGGCGGTATCCGTGCTCGCTGTCGTTTCGGTATCGATGTCCACGCCGTCACCAAACAGGCTCGATTGCTCCATAGCGGCACTCCTTCGCTCGATTTCAAACGGATACTAGAGTACCACCGGTCGCAATGGGGCCGAATAGCGGTCTCAAACCGCACCGAATTGGCAGCGACCGGACCGGGGTTGGACAGTTAGTTCAGATTTGTATAATTACGCGCGCTGAATCGAGCTGAAATACCGGCTTTTCGCCCCAATCAATCGTTCTGGACGGCGAATTAGGTTTGCTTCCGTCTTCGAGACACCCATCTCGGCCCATCTTTCATTTCAAAAGCGCTCAAAACACGCCTCAGACCGCACCCGTTTTATACAAATCTGAACTAACTGTCCAAGCCCTTCCGAACCATGCCCTTGCCATTTCTAAATGATCCGTTTTCCTCCGCCCCCAACGGATCAATAGGAAAAGAGGGGCTGTCCCGCGCTGGCGGAACAGCCCCTCTGGCTTCGATATGTGCGATACAGCTCGTTAGAAACCCTGACCGTAGCCTTGCCCCTGGCCCTGCTGGCCCAGCAGCTCCTCCAGATACTGGCGCAGCTGCTCGTCGGTAATGCCGCCGTTGCCGGTGTCGGTCGCGCTGTCGTTCTGCTGCTGGTTCTGCAGCTCCTCATCAGAACCCAGCTCGACCGTGACCTTTTTCTCTTCCTTGCCGCGCACGAGCGTGATCTCGACCTTCTCGCCCACCTCGTGGCTGCGCAGCGCGATAATCAGGCCATCGGCGCTCGTAATCTCATCGTCACCCAGCTTGGTGATGACATCGCCCTCTTGGATGCCAGCCTTGGCGGCAGGACCGTCCTCGACGACACTTGCCACATACGCGCCGCTATCGGTGCCGAGATTGTTAGTGCGGGCGTTGAGCGCGTTGACGCTCGAAAGCGTGGCGCCCAGGTACGGATGAACCGGCGTCTTGCCGTCGATAATCTGGTCGGCGATGTTCTTGGCATAGTTGACCGGAATGGCAAAGCCCACGCCCGAGCTGGAGCCCGAGTAGCTCTCGATAAGAGAGTTAATACCCACGAGTTCGCCATTGTCGTTAACGAGCGCGCCGCCGGAGTTGCCCGGGTTGATGGCGGCATCGGTCTGGATCATGTTGGCGTAGATGGTGTTGCCGCTGGTAGAACTCATGGCCGTGGAGCGATACAGCGCCGACACAATGCCCGTGGAGACAGATTGCTCGTTGCCGAACGGCGAGCCGATCGCCATGACCCACTCGCCCACGTTGAGCTTGGAGGAATCACCAATCTCGATCGGCGTGAGCTTGGAGGCGTCAGCATCCTTGAGCTTGATGACGGCCAGGTCGCTCGAGGCGTCGTTGCCCACGAACTCGGCCTCGTAGGTGGTACCGTCGTCCATGGTAACCACGTACTGGTCATAGCCATCGACCACATGGTTGTTGGTGAGGATGTGGCCCTCGGTATCGAGCACCACGCCCGAACCGACGCTGCCCGAACCATCCGACTCGTCGGCAGACTGCGAAAGCGAGCCATTCTGGCTACCGCTCGAAGTGGCAGTGATGGAAACGACGGAGGGCAGGGCCTTGGCAGAAACGGCCTCGGCAAGCGTGGTGTCCTCGGAGTCGATCGTAATCTTTTGCGTCGATGAACCCGAAGCACCCGCCGTCACGACATTCTTTCCGCCGCCAATGTTGAGCGTGCCACTCATAATGAGCGCGATGACCAGCAGGGCGCCGCAGGCGCAGCCGGCGAGCGCCGTAATAAAGATCGGTAGCTTTTTGGTCTTGGTCTTGACCACCGTGTGCTTGGTTACAACCTGCTGACCGCCCAGCGGCTGGCCGGTCTGTGTGTCGTAGGCCTGCACGTAGGGAATGTTGCCGTCGGCAGGCGTCGACTCCACCTGCACGCGCGGCTGCTGCTGGGTCTCGCCAGCGTTGCCCGCATCCTGGGGACGCTGGGAATCGTTCTCGCTCATAGCTGCGATCCTTTCGTCTAATAACCAAAGGCCCGCCAAACATGTGGCGGGCCATCATTGTTCACGTTGAGTTGTACCCCAATATGCGGGCGAACGTGTATGAGAACGCAATCTTTAAGGAATGCTTAAGTTCTGCTGCAAACTCGAAAGGGATCCACGCATGCGGCAAAACCACCACGAAGGCACCTGCCCCCTTTGCGGTGAAAAGCTAGTCCTTAAACAGATAGCCCACGCCGCGGACGGTGGTAATGTGCGCCGCGATCTGCGGGCCCACCTTAGAGCGGATGCGTCGAATGTGCACGTCGACGGTGCGCGTGCCGCCGCAGTACTCAAAACCCCACACGCGGTGCAGCAGCACCTCGCGGCTGTAGGCGCGGTTGGGGTGCGTCGCCAAAAAGCTCAGCAGCGAGTACTCCATCAGCGTCAGGTCGATGGGCTCGTCGTCGAGTGTCACCTGGTAGGTAGCCAGGTTAATCTCGAGGTTATCGATGTTGAGCACATCGTCGGCGGTGATGGTCTCCTCCTCGCCCATCAGGCGCTGCGCACGAGCCTTAAGCTCGTTGGGTGTCGCCGTGGGGCATACAAAGTCGGCATGCGCGTGATTGGGCAGGCGCAGGGTGCCGAGCGCCTCGTCGTCGACGATTACCAACATGGGAACGCCGCCGCGGTCGTCGAGCCATTTGGCAATCTGATCGATGCGGTCGCTGCGGATGCCATCGGAATCGAGGATCAGCAGGTCAAAGTCATGCGCCGCAGTCGGCGAATCGGGGGTTGCCAGGCTCACCTCGACACCCAGGGTGGTCGTCAAGCTGCGGGCAAACTCGTGGAAGCGCGTCGTGCGCGCCATGAACAGGGCACTCTTTTCGGACATATCGACCTCCAAGGAAATGAGCTCAATCGTACTGGAACGAACCAGCGCGATTAGGAGTTCGCCAGATAATGCTTGATCTCCCACTCGGTAATCGTGGACTCAAACTTATGCCACTCGTCGCGCTTCTTTTTGAGGAAGAAGCTGTGGATGTGCTCGCCGAGGGCATCCTTCATAAACTGCGAGTCCTCAAACACGTCGAGCGCCTCTTTGAGCGAGCGCGGCAGCGGCGTATAGCCGGCCTCGACCATCTGACGGTCGGTAAGCTTGAGCGTCTCGGCCGTTGCCTCGGGCGGGAGTTCCAGCTTGCGCTCGATGCCGTCCAGACCAGCCGCCAGCGTGACGGCGTTGACCAGGTACGGATTGGCCATGGGATCGGGGCTGCGAAGCTCGATGCGCGTGGACAGCTGCTTGCCGGGCTTGTAGACCGGGATGCGGACCATGCTCGCGCGGTTGCGCAGGCCCCACGTAGCGTACTGTGGCACGGAGTCGCCGCCCGTGGTGATGCGCTTGTACGAGTTGACCGTGGGGTTGGTGATGGCGCTGATCTCGCGCGCGTGTGCCAGAATGCCGGCCATATAGTGCTTGGCGATATCGGAGAGGTGGTACTTCTCGTCGTCCTCGCCCCAAAAGACGTTGTTGCCGTCGTGGTCGAACAGCGACTGATGCAAAAACATGGCGCTGCCGTCCTCGCCCGCCAGCGGCTTGGGCATAAAGGAGGCGTGGCAACCGCTCTCGTAGGCCTGCTGCTTAATGATGAGTTTGGCCGTGGTGATGGCGTCGGACATGCTCAGGGCCTCGGCGTGACGCAAGCTCATGCCGTGCTGCGAGCGGCCGGCGGCGTGGAAGGTGTACTCCACGGGCACGGACATCTTCTCGAGCGTGAGCACCGTATTGCGGCGCAGGTCGCGAGCGGCATCGCTCACCGAAAGGTCGAAGTAGCCCACGTTGTCGAGCGGCTCGGGGGTGTGCTCGTCGGGGAAGTAGTAATACTCCAGCTCGGCACCCACGTTGAGCAGGTAGCCGGCCTTCTCGGCCTTATAGAACATGCGGCGCAGGGCGTCGCGCGGGTCGCCGGCAAACGGCTTGCGATCGGGAGTGCACACATCGCAGAACACGCGGGCGACGCCGTTATGGCTCGGGCGCCACGGCAGGATCTGGAAGGTCGAGGCGTCAGGGAACGCGAGCATGTCGGCTTCCTCGGGCGTGGCAAAGCCCTCGATGGCGGAGCCGTCAAAGCCAATACCCTCCTCAAAAGCGACCTCGAGGTCTTCGGGGCTAATGGCAAAGTTCTTGAGGCGGCCGAGAATGTCGACAAACCACAGACGCACAAAGCGGATGTCACGCTGCTCTACGGAACGGAGTACGTAATCGATGTTCTGCTGGTTCATGTCGCTCCCCTTTCTTTCGGGCGGGTTTCGACTGGTCTATATCGCAGATACTATCGCAGAAAAATGTTTCCGCAGGGTTAAAGCGTATCAAGCGCCCAAAAAACGTGCGCGAACAGGCAGTTACGAACGAGCGGCTAGCGCGAGGTCGAAGCGCGGTGTTCGATGTGGCCGGGAACCTCGATGCGTTTAGGCGCCAGCTTTGCGGCATCGCCCACGGTGGTGGTAACAACGTCGATACGCTCGGAGAGGCGATCGACCACGCGCTCGGCGATGGTGAGGGTGTCCTGCGCGGCCGTGGTAACTCCACCAAAGAGCACATGGTTCCAGGGATAGTCGTCAAACGTCGCGATCTTGAGCCCCGCCGGCAGCGAGGGACCAAGCTGCGCCAGCGCCTCGGTCAGGCTCAGGAAAACCAGGCCGTTGACGGCAATGAGGCCGAGCTCTTTTCCTGCATAGCCGCGGATGGTCTTGTCCAGGCGGCCGACGCCCGTGGCGCCCCCGTCGGCCAGGGTGACGACCTCGCCGGAAAGGCCGCGGCGCGAAAGCTCGTCGGTAAAGGCCTCGGCGCGCTCGCGACGGACGGAGCTGTCGTCGCTTGCCTCGGTGAGCAGGCACAGGTGCTCGCTGCCCGCAGCAGCCAAGGCGTCTACCAGGCCGGCGACCAGCTCACGGTTGTTAGATGTCACCAGATCGACACCGCCGTCGGCAACGTCGCGGTCGAGCAGCACAACGGGCAGGCGTCCCGCTGCCGCGACGATCGCCTCGTCGTTACCACCGCAGGTATTGACGACCAGGCCGTCCACGCCAGCGTCGATAAGCCTGGTGAGCGACTCGGCCTCCTTGGCGGGATCGTTGCCGCTAATGGCTGTCATGAGCGAGCAGCCGCGCGCGGCGGCGCTGGCGGAAAGGCCCTCGAGCATGGCGCTGGAGAACGGGTTGGCGATGTCGGCCAAGATCACGCCGATGAGGTTGGTACGCGAGCTGCGCAGATTGCGCGCGGCGGCACGTGGGCGATAGCCGGTACGCTCGATAACCTCCGCAATGCGAGCACGGGTTTCCTCGGTCATTTGCCCGGGGCGGTTATTGAGATAGCGCGAGACCGTGGCCGGGCTCACACCCGCCTCGACGGCAATGTCCTTGATTCTCATCTGCGCCATAGCGCACCCCGTTTCCCCATTGTCGGCAGTCTGAGCCATTTTAGGCATTTTTTAAAATTCTCGGTTGCAAAACGCTGTAGGTGAGCAGCATCGTTTTTGCGTCTCGAGCAGATGCGATAATGGGCTAGATAGCCGAGTCTTTGGACAGCTCAAAATAATCGGGATGTAAGGCGATAACCGGACCTTGCTCTTCGGGCATCAGGTGCAGGTGTGTCTCGGCCAGATAGCTCGCCGCGTCGGTATCGCCCCTCTTAATGGCCTCGAGAATCCGGCGATGCTGCCGACGAATCGGCTCCCAATCTAGATCCTGCGACACCATACGCAACCAGTTGTATCGCTCAAAATGCGTATTGACGCTCTTCATCCAATCCCACAACATGTGACGGCCGGCAATCTCAAAACACGTCTCATGGAACAGGTTGTCCAGGTCAAAGAAATGACGCGTTTCGCCATGGTCGAGCGACTCGGACTCGGCAAGAATCTGATCGAGCCGATGCTTTTGCTCGGGTGTGGCGACCGAGCAGCATTTAATGAGTACGCTTCGCTCGAGTTTCTCGCGCAAGAAACAGGCGTTCTCGGCGCGCTCCATGCTGATCTTAGAGACGTAGGTGCCGCTTTTGGGACGCGTTTCCACCAGCTCCTGCTCACGCAGGCGCACAAAGGACTCGCGAATGGGCGTACGCCCGATTCCCGTCTCCTTTTCCAGACCAATCGCCGAAAGGCGCGTGCCGGGCTTGAGCTCGGCATAGATGATCTTGGAGCGCAGTGCATTGTATGCCTGATCTTGCAAGCTCTGATAATGCTGGTGCTGTTCCATAAAGCCCTCGGATAAACCCTCGGTTAGTCGAATACCACCATGCAATACTATCGCATCGACACGCCCCAGCTCCCAATCAGTCTTTTTGGGACGGGGCTCTTTTAGCTACCCTAGCCCGCAGATCGGCCCCTTGCCACAAAAGTGGCCCATCTACTACGTTAACACGGATAGCCTCGGCCATACCAAAAACCGTGAAAACAAAACCGCAGGTAGGCAGCTTGTCGATTTTCGAAAAAGCCGACTATGGTTGACCCCTGAGGCTTAAACGAAGTAGATAGGCTCTTTTCGTGGCGCAGCACTACTGCACCCCAAATTGGCACCCCGAGCCTGTTATAAGTTGCTGCGAAACACGGACGGTTGATGATCAAGGCGCGCTATGCGGGTTGCTATAGCTCGAATGTCCCACGTCCGATGCACCAAAGCGTTTGCGACAGCTTCGCGAAACGCCTCGAGAGGAATTCGATCGGTTTGGACGCGCTCCATCCCTTCGATACGCTCATAACGGTAGTAGCGTGCAAACATAGCTACCGCCCTGTCCATCTGCTCAATTGCGGATATATTTGTCGCCGCCTCGCGATCCAAGATCACATCCTCGGTATCACCAAAACGAACGCAGTCGATGCCCGGAAAATCATTCTTATCCGCCAAAATCGCCGCAGCGTTGGTATAGCCATCTTTGCCGAGCAAGCGAAGCGTGCGCATAATATCCGGCGTTAGCTCAGAAATGCCGAGGTGTTCAACACACTTATGTTCGAACGTGTGAAAACTCAAGTCCTGGCGAGCCGACGTGAGCGCGTCGAACGTTACGTTGCTGCCTTCGAGCGTCAGCCTGCCATACTCAAACCGGTCGACCTCCACCGTTGCCGAATCGTTTCGCCTGTAGGCCTTCAAGATATAAGACGAAAACCGTTTGCGTACTGATTTATCCGAGACGCAAACGGTTTTCGTCTTGATTTGCGTACGGAATTAAGATGCATAATTTTGCTTTCGTATGGCTCAATACCGGACGCAGACTGTTTTCGTCTGTCAATACGTCTGCAATCCAAACGAAAAGAGCCCCGAGCTCGTATTAACTCGGGGCTCTTGGTGCCGCACATCTATGAGAGGATAAATTCGATGCGTACGGGCGCTACCCCATGAAGCCGCCCTGGGATGGCGGCAACCTCGTCGTTACCCGTCTGATGGGTGTGTTCAAGGCGTCCGTTCCCCTTTTTATCGACGTAACGGGCAAAAAAGCTCGTCGAGGAGACCATCCACACGCACCACGGTGCGGCCGACGCCATCGAGGCGCGCAACCCCACCGCCGCTCACGATACGATGTATCTGCACCTGGCCTACAACCGCAACATGATTGTGGAAGGCACACAGACAAAAGGCATTTAAGGCTCGGCAATGATCTTTCTTTGATAAAACGTAAGCGGCGCCCGCCCAAACACGGGACGGCCGCCGCTTGCGTTTTATCAAATGGTGCAATGGGGTCAGGTTCACATGCACCAAGTTGGTGCAAAGCAACCTGTCCCCATGCAACAAGGGGTTGACTAGAGCTCGCAGGCGACCTTGTAGCCATCGCCGATGGCGTCGCGAATGTTCCCGCACTTGTTGGCGTCGCCCAGCACGTGGGCGGCAACACCGGCTGCAGCCAGGTCGTCGGCCAGCTTGGTATTGGGACGATAGCCCATAGCAAGCACCAGCGTATCGGCACCGGCGATGGTGTGGACCTCGCCGTCCTTCTCGTAGCTGATAGTATCCTCGGTAATCTCGGTCACCTTGGCCTCGGTCAGCACGTGAACGCCCTTTGAGAGCATGCGCGTGATGAGCACCGCGCGGCCGGCGCCACCCTCGTTGGCGGCGAGCGTCTTGGTCATCTCGATGACGGTGACGTCGCGGTTCGCCGGCGACAGGTCGTTGACCAACGGGGCCAGGTAATCGGCCGTCTCGCAGCCAACGGTGCCGCCACCCACGATGACGATCTTCTTGCCCGGGAAAGCCTTGCCGCCCAACAGGTCGTCAGCCGTCATAACCTGCTTAAAGCCCTGCATGAAGGCCGGGGCGATAGGCTCGGCGCCATAGGCCAGGACGACCTCGTAGTCGGCGTAGTCACGCTGAATGTCCTCGGCAGTAAGCTCGGTGCCAAAGACGCACTTTACGCCGGCCTCGGCCAGGCGACGGTACTGATACTTGATCACGCGGGTGAGTTCCTGCTTTGCCGGCGGAACGGCTGCGATGCGCATCTCGCCGCCCGGCTCGTCCTGCTTATCCACGAGCACCACGTTATGACCGCGTTTGGCGGCAATGTAGGCTGCCTCCATGCCCGCGGGACCGGCGCCCACAACCAGTACGTTCTTGGCCTCGGCGGCGGGTTCGTAGCCAGCCTCGTCGCGCTCCACGTCCGGGTTGACGGTGCAGGAGATGCGCTTGCCAAACATAATGCCGTTCAGGCAACGCAGGCAACCGATGCAGGGACGGATCTCGTCGGCGTTGCCAGCGGCTGCCTTGTTGCAGAACTCGGCATCGCACAGATTGGCGCGGCCCATCATACAGATGTCGGCCGCGCCGTCCTCGATCAGCTCCTCGGCGATCCAGGCCTCGTTAATGCGTCCGACGGTGGCGACGGGAATGTTGACGTGCTTTTTAATCTCGCGCGAGCAGGCGGCGTGCGAGGCCTGCTGGGTACCGGCGGCGGGAATCGCGGAGCCACGCTTGATGGTGGTGCCGCCCGACACGTGAATCATGTCGACGCCGGCCTTTTCCAGGCGACGCGAGACGTAGATCATGTCGTTGAGGGTCAGGCCGCCATCGGTGTACTCATCGCCCGAGATGCGGACGTCGATGATAAAGTCCTTGCCGCAGCGCTCGCGAATCTCGGCGATGACCTCGAGCAAGAAGCGCATACGGGCGTCGAGCGAGCCGCCGTACTCGTCGGTGCGCTTGTTGTAGAGCGGAGTCAAAAAGCCGCCGAGCATGCCGTGGGCGTGTGCCGCATGGACCTCGACGCCATCGACACCGGCCTTCTGCATACGTACGGCAGCGTCGCCAAACTGATGCGTAAGCTCGTGAATCTCATCGACCGTGATAGGACGCGGTGCCTCGCGGGCATAGGACGGGCCCACAAAGGACGGAGCGATCAGGCGCGGCGTGCCCGGAATGTTAAAGGCCATGTAGGCGGGGTGGAAGAGCTGCGGCATGATCTTGCAGCCATACTCGTGGACGGCCGCGGCGAGCTTTTCCCAGCCGGGGATAAACGTGTCGTCGTAGCAGCACATGTCACCCGGTAAATAGGTATAGGTAGGCTCAACCGTCACGACCTCGGTAATGATGAGGCCCACGCCGCCCTTGGCGCGGGCACGGTAATGATCGACCAAGTCGTCGGTCACATAGCCGTGATCGGCTAGGTTGGTAGATACCGGCGGCATAAAGACGCGGTTCTTGACCTCGGTCGTACCGACCTTGATCGGGCTAAAGAGCATCGGGTAGGCACAGGACTCCATACAGGCTTCCTTTCGTTTAAGCCGCTCGGCGGCAGTTGCTGATGTACCTATCGTATCAGCGACCGCCGCATCTGCAGTCATACATGCCCAAGCGCCGTTCGACTAATGAATGCCGCGGCCCAGGTCTTCGGCGATTTTGTCCACGCCCTTAAGTGCGGCACACGTCTTTTTGTTGGAGCAATGCCCCGTGCAAACGCCACCCTGAGCACAGTCGGCGCAGGTGCCCTTGCGGTAGATGCGCACGCATACCGCGACAAACGCAATACCGATAACAGCCAGAACAACAATATCGATAGGTGCCATAGCAAGCCTCCTCTAGTTAACCAATACTTACTTTACCCCATTTTCCACCTGCCAAAAAGGGACAGGTTTATTTTGGTCGGTTTTATCTGCGGAAACGCCACATCTCCCCCATTACGCCAAAAAGCCCGAGTGTCGCTGGGACACCCGGGCTCGTGGAAAGGGGCTAATCCTTATTCGGACTTAAGCGGAAACTGCGGCGGAAGCAGTGTTGGTCTCGTCCTCGTCGGTCCATGCATGCGCAGGGATAGGGCGAAAGATCTGGAAGAGCATCGCAACCAGCAGAACGATGGCCACAATCGTCCAGATACCAAACTGTCCCAACACAAACAGGTTGTAGAACTGGTTGATGAACAGGCCGATCACCCAAGCGAAGGCGCACTCGTAACCGATGGCAATCGCGGTCCACTTGCCGGAGTCCATCTGGTTGCGGATAGTGCCCATGGCGGCAAAGCACGGAGCGCACAGCAGGTTGAACGCACCAAAGGCAACGCAAGCGCCCATGGTGGGGAACATACCGGCAAACGCAGTCCACAGGCTCGGGTCGGTCTCGGCGGCGTCAGCCACGGACAGCAGCGAGCCGGCGGTGGCGACGACGTTCTCCTTAGCCACAAGGCCCGAGACGGTCAGCGCAGTTGCCTGCCAGGTGCTAAAGCCGAGCGGAGCGAAGATCCAAGCGACCAGGTTACCGAGCATGGCAAGCACGGAGTAGTCCATGAACTCCTCGGGGATGCCGTCCATTGCAGGCAGGAAGCCAAAGGAACCGTTGTAGCTTCCAAAGTTGGAGAGGAACCAAACAACGACGGTGGATGCGAAGATGACCGTGCCGGCCTTCTTGATAAAGGCCCAGCAGCGCTCCCACACGTGCAGTGCCCAAGAGCGGATCGCCGGGAAGTGGTAGGCAGGAAGCTCCATAACGAACGGCGTCGGGCGACCGGCGAAGAGCTTGGTCTTCTTGAGCATAAGGCCCGAGGCGATGACGGCGAAGACGCCCAGGAAGTAGAAGAGCGGGCTGATCCACGCGGCGGTGGTGGAAGAATCGCCGATGATGGAACCCATGAGCAGGGCGATGATCGGCAGCTTAGCGCCACAGGGAATAAACGTGGTGGTCATGACCGTCATGCGACGGTCCTTCTCGTTCTCGATGGTCTTGGTGGCCATGACGCCGGGGACGCCGCAGCCCGAGGACACGAGCATGGGGATAAAGGACTTACCGGACAGGCCAAAGCGGCGGAACACGCGGTCCATGATAAAGGCGACGCGGGCCATATAGCCGCAGTCCTCCAGGAAGGACAGCATCACAAAGAGCAGGAACATCTGCGGGACGAAGCCGAAGATAGCGCCCAAACCGCCGACGATGCCGTCGCAGACCAGCGAATCGACCAGGCCGCCGTCTTCGGTGCCACCCGCCACAAGGGCATCGTGCACCACGGTGGTGATACCCGGGACATAGGGGCCGTACTGCGCCGGGTCAACCGAGTCGGCGTCGTCGCCCGCAGCCTCGACGGCTGCATCGTAGGCGTCGCGGCCCTGGCCGAGCACATACCAACCGTCGGTACCAAAGAGCTGGTCGTTGGTGAAGTCGGTCACCGTGCCGCCTAAGGTGGAAACGGCGATGTAGTACACGCAGAACATGATGACCACAAAGATCGGCAGGCCCAGGATACGGTTGGTAACCACACGGTCGATCTTCTCGGAGGTGCTCATCTTGGCCGGAGCCTTGGTGAGGCACTCGTCGATGATGTGCGCGATGACGCCATAGCGCTCACCGGTAATGATAGACTCGGCGTCGTCATCGCAGTCCTGCTCGCACTGGGCGACCAGCTCTTCCACGCGAGCGGCCTTCTCCTTGGTGAGGTTGATGAGCTTGCAGGCGTCCGCATCACGCTCGAACAGCTTGACCGCGTAGTAGCGACGCTTGTTGGCGGGAACGCTCGCCGGCAGGTTGTTTTCGATGTGGTCCAGAACGTCCTCGATGGAGGAATCGAACTTGTGCTCCGGCACCTGGCCCTTGGAAGCAGCGGACTTCTTAACCTGCTCGAACAGCTCCTTAATACCCTTGTTCTTAAGGGCCGAAATCATCATGACCGGGCAGCCGAGCTTATTGGAGAGCTTGTCCGTGTCAATCTTGTCGCCGTTCTTCTCGACCAAGTCGGCCATGTTAAGGGCAACGACCACGGGTAGGCCGGTCTCGATAACCTGAAGCGCCAGGTACAGGTTGCGCTCGAGGTTGGTGGCGTCGACCACCTGAACGACGACATCGGGCTCGCCGCTCATGAGGTAATCGCGTGAGCATTGCTCCTCGGGGCTGTAGGGGGAAAGCGAGTAGATGCCGGGGAGGTCCGTGATGGTAACGTTCTTGTCGCTTAGGAGCTTAGCCTCCTTTTTCTCAACCGTGACGCCGGGCCAGTTGCCAACGTAGCCGTTGGCGCCGGTGATCAGGTTGAAAAGCGTGGTCTTGCCGCAGTTGGGGTTACCCGCCAGCGCGACATGGATCTGAGAATCCGCCATTCAATCCTTCTTCCTTGTGCGCCCGCGCTGCTTTCTCCGCGCGGGCTGGATGATGTGCTTCAAAGTTGCTGCATTAAGTTAGAAAATTCTAACTTTATCTGCAGAAATTTACGTCGTGGGCCCTTACTGGACCTCGACGACGGCCGCCTCCTCCTTGCGGATGGAAAGCTCGTAGCCGCGCACGTTGATCTCGACCGGATCGCCGAGCGGTGCAACCTTCACGACCTTGAACGAAGTGCCCTTGATGAGCCCCAGGTCCATAAGGTGGCGGCGAAGCGCACCCTCACCGTGAAGCTTGACGATGGTAGAGCTCTCGCCCACCTTAACGTCACCCAACGTCTTCATCCTCTTGTCCCCCTTTCGGTTTTTATGAAATGCTGCAGATTAACCGACGGTCATGATGTGCATGGCAACCTTGGAATCGATGCCAAAGCGTGAGCCCAGCACCGTGACGATGATATTGGCGCCACTCGAGCTCACCACGTGGATCTCGCTGCCCTCGACAAAGCCGAGGTCCTTGAGACGGTGCTTTATGTCCTCATTGCCCTTTACACGAGACACGTGAACGGTTTCGCCCGCTTTTACCATTGAAAGCGGCATGGCCGGCATCTGCGGTCCGCAAGACATGAGTGAGCTCCTAACATCGGTTCGTCCTCAACATCGACGCGATAAAAGTTAACCGCGTCTATGTTTCAACTAGTAAACTAACACGCGGTTAACTTTTTGGAAAGAATCTCTATTCAGTTTTCGAAAAAGTTTCCCATATTAAACAAAGGCACCGCAAAGACGGTCTCTTTGCGGTGCCTTGTCATACCAATGTATGCAACAGAGGGGACTCTCCTTTTTCACATTGTTACGCTTAGAGCGAGAGGTTTCTGATCGACGTGACGCACGAGGCCTCATCCGCGCCCGAAACACGAAAGACGACGCTCTCGCCGCACTCACCATAGAGGGCCATGAGTCCCATGATATCGCGGCCATCCGTGTGGCGATCGCCGATGCTGACCGACACGTCACTACGATGCTTGGCGATAATGTCATAGAGAAGCGCAACCGGGCGGGCATGTAGTCCCAACGGATCTTTAATCGTCTTTGTAAACTCGACCATGTCCCCTCCCGCAGCATCGCACATTTGGCCGGCCAAACCCAGCCACGTGGTAGTTATTGTAGCGTTAGATGCTTGTCGAGAGCGGGACGGAAACCACATCCCACTTCGAGTGTCAACGATGGGACACGGTTTCCGCCAGAAGGCTCAACCGGAAACTGTGCCCCATTATTTTGCCGAATTCTGGGCCGCGCTTTCCCAGAGGACCCCCTTTGGGAAAGCGCGGCCCATTCTGGACGCAGATTCCGGGACGCCCTTTCCGCGACGTCCGGTCACCCTATGCCCTCGCAACGCCCGCGCATAAAAAACGAGGGAAGGCACGCGTCCTTCCCTCGTTAGAGACAATATGCAGCCGCTCGCCTACATCAAGCGCAGGCTGACGTCCTTGAGCTGGGCGCCGGAAACGGCACTCGGGGCGCCCGACATAAGGTCGGAGCCGCTGGCCGTCTTGGGGAACGCCATGACGTCGCGGATGGAATCGGAGCCAGTAAGCAGCATGCACACGCGGTCCAGACCCAGGGCAAAACCGCCCATCGGGGGCGCACCAAACTTGAGCGCCTCCATGAGGAAGCCAAACTGCGACTCGGCGCGCTCCTCGGTAAAGCCCAGGAGCTTGAGCATGGACATCTGCATCTCGGCGTTATGGATGCGCATGCCACCGCCGCCGGCCTCAAAACCGTCCATGACAAAGTCGTAGGTGCAGGAACCGGCAGCCAACGGGTCGGCCTCGATCTTGGCGATGTCGGTCTCGGTCGGCAGAGTGAACGGCTGGTGCTCGGCTGCATAGGCCTTGCGGTCCTCATCCCAGTGGAACAGCGGGAAGTTGACGACCCACAGGAAGTCGTGACCCTCGCGTTTGATCTCGAGTGCGTTGGCCATGTGAGAGCGCATGCCGCCCAGGATCTCGTCAGAGAGCAGGCGCGGGCCGGCGGCGAACATCACGAGGTCGCCAGGCTCGACGTTCATGCGCTCGCGCAGAGCCGCCATCTCCTCGTCCGAGAAGAACTTGACGATGGGGCTGTTGATGGAGCCGTCCTCGCGGAAAGCGATCCAGGCCAGACCCTTGGCGCCAAACGTGGAGGCCACGCCGGCGAGCTTATCGATCTTGGCACGTGCCCAGGCACCGGCGCCCTTGGCGTTGATGGCCTTGACGACAGAGCCCTCCTCGTTTGCGGCAGTCGCAAAGACCTTGAACTTGGAGTTGGCAAAGATGTCGGTCAGATCGACCAGATGCATGCCATAGCGGGTATCGGGCTTGTCGGAGCCATAGGTGTCCATGGCCTCCCAGTAGTCCATGCGACGCAGCGGCGTGGGCATCTCGACACCCATGCGACCGAAAGCATCGGCCAGGACCTCTTCGAGTGCGCTCATGACGTCGTTCTGGTCCACGAAGGACATCTCGATATCGACCTGGGTGAACTCGGGCTGACGGTCGGCACGCAAGTCCTCGTCGCGGAAGCACTTGGCAACCTGGTAGTAGCGCTCGACGCCACCGACCATGAGCAGCTGCTTTAGGAGCTGCGGGGACTGCGGCAGGGCGTAGAAGTTACCCGGCTGAATACGGCTGGGAACGATGAAGTCGCGGGCGCCCTCGGGCGTAGACTTGAACAGGGAGGGCGTCTCGACCTCCATGAACTCACGGTTGTGAAGCGCCTCGCGAATGGCAAAGGTGAAGTCGGAGCGCAGCTTGAGGTTGGCCATCATCTCGGGACGACGGAGGTCCAGATAGCGATAGCGCAGACGGGTGTCCTCGCTGGTCTCGATGCCGTCCTCGATCTGGAACGGCGGAGTAACGGAGGTGTTGAGCACCTCGGCGTGGTCGGTCAGGACCTCGATCTCGCCGGTCGCGAGCTTGGCGTTGGTGGTCTCCTCGCCACGGGCGCGCACGACGCCGTGAATCTTGATGGGCCACTCGGGACGCATGGTCTCGGCGATCTTAAAGGCATCGCCATCGGAGTGCTCGGGGTCGAAGGTGAGCTGCGTGATGCCCTCGCGGTCGCGAAGGTCGCAGAAGATAAGGCCGCCGTGGTCGCGGCGACGGCTCACCCAACCGGTGAGGGTGACCTCTTCGCCCACGTTCTCGCGGCGAAGCTCGCCGCAGGTACGGGTGTGCATGGAATGCTCGTCGATGGGACGGGTCTGGCTCATACCAGTGATCCTCCTTTATGGATCTGTGCCGCCCCGTGTCGTTCCGGGCGGCGTCGTACAGATTTGCCCAGCCTGCGTAAACCGCGCAGCCGGACATGGCGTTCTATCTTATCGCACCCGCGCCGATGTACCGCGAAAAAGTGGCTCCCGCTCAAAGACTTGACGGAGACGAAACAATTGGCGCACCGCACTGCCCGCCCGCGCTTGTCACGTGCGACAATGTGCCTACAATACAACCGCACTCGGAAAGGCCCACCATGACTGCACGCCTCATCGTTATGGATATCGATTCCACGCTCATCAACCAGGAGGTCATCGACCTGTTGGGCGAGGAGGCAGGCGTGGGCGGGCAGGTTGCGCGGATCACCGAACGCGCCATGCGCGGCGAGCTCGACTTTAAGCAGGCGCTCGAGGAGCGCGTGGGGCTGCTCGCCGGCCTGGACGAGAGCGTTTTCGAGCGCACCTTTGAGCGCGTGACGTTTACCCCCGGCGCACTGGAGCTTGTGCGCTCGGCGCACAGCAAGGGCTGGAAGGTCGGCGTGGTAAGCGGCGGCTTCCACGAGGTCGCCGACAAGATCGTGGCCGCTGCGGGCATCGATTTTTGCCTGGCCAACCGGCTGGAGGTCGTAGACGGCAAGCTCACGGGCAAGCTGGCGGCAGACATTGTGACCAAGGAATCCAAGCTCATCCAGCTACTGGATTGGGCGGTTGAGTGCGGTGTCGATATGGCCCATACCGTGGCGATCGGCGACGGCGCCAACGACATCCCCATGATTCAGGCCGCGGGCACGGGCATCGCATTTTGCGCCAAGCCCAAGACGCGCGAGGCCGCTCCGTTTGCCATCGACGAGCGCAACCTGATGCTCGCCATGGACATCATCCTGCGTGACTAGCCGATCCATCTAACAACAGAATCAAATCCCCTATATCTAGTTTCCGAACAATTTTGTCTTAGTGTTCGGAAACATACCCTTTGAGTGCTAGACTTTGCGCCGTCGAAGGGAAGATATATGGATAAGCGAGATCTTGAGCAGTTACTGAGCGATGTTGCCGGCGGATCAGTCACCCCCGCCGACGCCCTTACGCGCATCCAAACGGCGCCAACCGCCGATCTGGGTTTTGCGCAGCTCGATCTTTCGCGCGGGGTGCGCCAGGGAGCCGGCGAGGTTGTCTACGGCGCCGGTAAAACCGCCGAGCAGATTGCCGCCATTATCAAAGCGCTGCGCGATGCCGGTCAGGAGCGCATCCTGGTTACGCGCCTGGACGCCGAAAAGGCAGCCCGCACCTCGGAGCTTCTCGACAACGGTATCGACCTGGGATATGTCCCGAACGCCCAGCTCGCCCTCGTGGGCGGCAAGCCCTCCCCTACCGGTAACGGACGCATCGTTGTCGCCTGCGCCGGCACGAGCGACTTGCCCGTCGCCGAGGAAGCCGCGTTGACGGCCGAGTTCTATGGCAACGAGGTCGACCGCCTCTACGACGTAGGTGTCGCCGGCCTGCACCGCTTGCTCGCGCATGCCGAGGAACTTGCCCAGGCACAGGTGGTCATCGCCATCGCCGGCATGGAGGGCGCGCTGGCGAGCGTTATCGGCGGCCTGGTGAGCTGTCCGGTCATCGCCGTTCCCACCAGCGTGGGGTACGGCGCGAGCTTTGGTGGCGTAGCCGCACTGCTCGCCATGCTCAACTCCTGCGCCAGCGGCGTTTCGGTCGTCAATATCGACAATGGCTTTGGTGCCGCCTACCAGGCAAGTCTTATCAATCATCTGAGCGCCGGAACACCCTGCGCCCGTTAAGGAGCATTCCATGTCCAACCATCAGCACACGCTTATCATCGACGGTACCTCGGGCATCAGCGGCGATATGACCGTCGCGGCCCTGCTCGACCTGGGTGCCAGCGAGGAGCACCTGCGCGAACAGCTCGCCACGCTGCCGGTCGACGGCTTTGAGATTGCTGTTACACGCGTAAACAAGCATGGCATCGACGCCTGCGACTTTGATGTTCAGTTGGCAGAGGAGCTCGAGAACCACGACCACGACATGGCCTGGCTCTTTGGCAACGAAACAGCTGCCGAGCACACGCACGAGCATGAGCACCACCATCATGACCATGGCGGGCATGAACACGAACACTGCCACGAGCATACGCACGAGCATGACCATGAGGCTCACGGCCATGGCCACGAGGACCATCACCACGCCCACCACCATCACCACCGTTCTTTGGCGGACGTCACCGCCATCATCGACGGCTCACAGCTAAGCGATGGCGCCAAGCGTCGCGCGCTCGCCATCTTTACCGCGCTCGCCGCTGCCGAGGCCAAAGCTCACGGCAAAACGCCCGACACCGTCCTGTTTCACGAGGTGGGCGCTGTCGACTCCATCGTCGACGTCTGCTCTGTCGCCATCTGCCTCGATGACCTGGGCATCGAGGACATTGTGGTCGAGTCGCTCTCCGAAGGCCACGGAACCATCCGCTGCGCCCACGGCCTCATGCCCATTCCCGTCCCCGCTGTCGTCAACCTGTGCCAGGCAGGCAATATCGCCCTCACGCCTGCACCGGTCGCCGGCGAGCTCGTGACGCCCACGGGCGCCGCCATCGTCACCGCGCTGCGCACGTCCGACCAACTGCCCTCACGCTACCACATCGAAGCCGTCGGCTACGGCGCCGGCAAACGCCCCTACGAGGGTTGCTCCGGCACGCTCCGCTGTCTGCTCGTTCACGCGGACGCATAGCCATGGATGCCCGCAAGGCAAAAAGCCGCGCCGCCATCGTTGCGGCGTTCTCCGAGCTCCTGCGCGAAGAGGACTACGGCAAGATTACCGTCGGCGACATCATCGCTCGCGCCCATGTGGGTCGGGCAACGTTCTACGGCCTCTTCAAGAGCAAAGATGACCTGCTCGCTGAGTTCGTGTGCGATATCTGCACCCATGCCCTCGACGATGACGGCACACCCCTCAATGACCCGCTCGTACAGGTCGAGCATATCCTCAACAACCTCTGGGATCGTCGTCAGGGCGTACGCGCCCTCGTAGCCGGCGCCGGCTCGCGCGTCTTCGCCGACTGTCTCCGCAAGACCATCATGTCGCGCGCAGCCGAAACCGTCCCTGTCGACCCCGCAGGCCCCGCCAGCACCATGGATCGCAACTTCCTCCTCCACCACATAGCCTCAAGCTTCGTAGCCACCGTCCAATGGTGGGCCTGGCACAACTTCCAAGCAGATAAGGCCGACGTAGCCAAAGACTACCTCTCAGCCATAAAACCCCTCTTCACCTAAGTAAGAGGCTCATCCCAGAGCATTGCCCCAACCCAAGGCGCCACGCATCCCAACGTGTCACTCGCACTTCAACGCCCCCCAACAGCAACAAGCCCCTCCCATCCAAATTCAGAAATATGTTGGGTTACTTGTACGAACACAACAAAGACCCCGCAGCTGGCCGCATGGGGTAACTTCCCAGCGCATTCCGCAGGACGAAAGAACCCCCGCCGCACGAAGTGCGCAGCGGGGGTTCTTTCATGTCCGAGGACGCGCTGGGAAGTTACCCCACGCGGCCAGCGGACAACTATGTGGCCTTGGACTAGAACATGCCCAAAAAACCGTGCACAAACAGCGCGGCCAGAGCGGCACCGATAAACGGAGCGATGCCAGGAACGAGCAGGCCGTACTTCCAGTTGTTGTCAGCCTTGTTCTTGATCGGCAGCACCTGATAGGCCATGCGAGGACCAAGGTCGCGTGCCTGGTTCATGGCGAAGCCGGTGATGCCACCCATGCCCATGCCAACGGCCCAAACGATCAGGCCGACACAGATAGCGAGCATTAGAACGTTCTCGCCGGCGCGGCTAGCGGCAGCAAGGATGGCGCTGATGAACACAAAGGTGCAGATAGCTTCACAGAAGAAGTTGCGGGCATAGTTCGTGCCCTCGGTGGTGGGGTTGGTCGAAAAGATGTTGCGCTGGGCAATGGGGTCGACGACGCCCTCGGAAGCCCTGAACTCATCGGTATACATAAACCAAGCGATTACGGCGCCCACAAAGCCGCCGAGCATATCGGCAATCATGAAGGGGATGCAGCTGCTCCACGGCACCAGACCGACGATGCACTGGGCAAGCACCATAGCCGGGTTCATGCACACGGCGCCGCCAAAGACAAACAGGCAGACCGAGATGCCAAAAGACCAGGTGGTGATGGCAAACATGTGGCCGGAGCCCTGATACTTGGTGCCCTTAAGCACGGTATCGCAGTGTACGCCCACGCCAAAGATGATCATGAGGGCCGTTGCACCGAATTCGCAGAGGAGTTTGGTAAGCATAAAACCTTATCTTTCTTGTCGGTTACAAACGATTCGTTTAGGCCGCGCGCTAGTGCTGAGCGACGACAACGCCCAGGCCATCGGGAATGACGGCTACCTTGGCATCGGCACCCTTCATTTCAAAGGCGAGCTTGAGCGCCTCCTCGAGGGTGTTGACCGGTGTCATATGCATATCCTTGAGCATCTGGTGATCGCACAGGTCGGTGACCATAATCACAGGGTGATGCGCCAGGATGCGGGCAAAGATCTGGCTCGTCCACTGGTCGGGCAGGGTCTCGTCCTTAGGACGGTCGATGCAGGCGCGCTCAAACTCTGCCGGATCGTTGTCAGCGATGTTGTGATAGAAGCCCTCGCCACCGTGACCATCGGCGCAACCGGCGACATCGATGATCACGCCGCCCTCGGGAAGTGTGGCCTCGGCAGCGCACATGCCCTTCACGGCCTGATAGACGTTCTGATCGAGCGGATAGCCACCGTTGGTGGTGATGGCAATCTCGCACTCGACGGGCTCAACGCCGGCAAGGCTCTTCACGAACTCGCAGCCGGCCTCGTGCGCCTTGTGAATGTCGCCGGCAAAGGAGCCGATGACCTCGTGCTTGCCGTTGAGCACCACGTTGAGCACAAAGGCAAGGTGAGCCATCTCGGCAGCGGCAAACATGTCCTCGCTCACGTGGTTGTGGCACAGGTTGCCGGCGCGCGAATGGGAATCGTTCACAAACTGGCCGTTGTGGTTGTACATGATGGTCTTGTAGCTGGCGATGCCGGGCAGCACGGACTTGCGGCTGCCAGAAAAACCGGCAAAGAAGTGCGGCTCAATGAAGCCCTCGGCAAGCAGTAGATCGCAATCGGCGGCAATCTTGTTGATGATGCACTCTCCACCAGAAGGCAGGGTGCCAATCTTTTCCATCATGCTGTCGTCGGTCGCGACGTGCATGACAATTTCTTCGTTGGCAACGATCTCCTCGCCATACTTGTTGACGAGTTCCTCGTGCGTCGATGGACGATGCATACCCGTAGCAACCAGAATGCGAACGCGCGCCTCAGGCGCAGCGGAGTGGATGTGATGCAGCAGAATAGGCATCGTCACACGCGAGGGAACGGGGCGCGTATGGTCGGAGCTAATGATGACAATATCCTTCTTGCCAGCGCAAAGCTCCTCGAGCGAAGGTGAGCCGTAAGGGTTGGCAAGCGAATCCTCTACCAGCTCTTCCTGCGATTTTGCGGTCTTAAACTCGTTTTGGTGACCTTCCATCACACCCGCGAAGTTCCTATCCTCGAGCTCCAGATGCAATGTCTTGTGGTCAAACGGCAGTTCACATTCAAACAATGACGAGCGCCCTCTTCCTTTCAACTGACACACTAGATAAACCGTTGGAAGGATACGCCGCTCACCGAAAAACGCCACCTTCCACCGAGTCGTTAACACAACGTTCATATTTGACCCACAACAACACGGCCGCGATCCCAAACGGGACCGCGGCCTCCTGTCAAAGAAGCTATGGGCAGGGTGGATTACGCAGCGCCGAGGCAAACATCAATCCTGTGGCATGCGCGTGTAAGCTATCTTGCATAAATAGGTCAATATACTGCATAGAATGACGCATTGGGTTTCGAACCGCAACATGGTAGCCCCCTCCGGAGCGTGCATTTTTGCGAGTATTCAGCATTGCAAGATAAGATTTTGGTGTCAAAAGTCTTTCAAAAGGTAGATCGTCCTCATGACTCGTCCCATCTGGATAACATGCGGCGAGAAACCAGCCATATATGAGCATCGCCAAGGCCCAATTGTCTTGCAAAATCATCAACAAAGGCAGCGAGGGCCGGCTATGGCCTTATGCATCGATCTTTGGCTGCTGAAAACTCCGTTTTTTGCACGTCGCCCCAGGCACCACCCTCACCCAGCGGCCTTCCGCCGAAGCCGGACATCGCAGGGCCCGCCATCAGTTTACTTTTAGGCACACTCCGCAGGACGCAAGAAGCCCTCGACGCACTCCACGCTAAGCGCGAAGCGCGCCATTCTTCTCCTCAGCTTTAATTCCAGAAGACCGAGGACGAAGGGGCCCTACGGGTTTCCCTCTGAATGCATTCCGCAGCACGAAGCCCTTTCCAAACGCGCGAAGCGCGCCATTATTCCCCCAGCAGTAATCCGCCGAAGGACGGATATCGCAGGGCCCGCCATCAGTTTACTTTTAGGCACACTCCGCAGGACGCAAGAAGCCCTCGCCGCACGAAGTGCGCAGCGAGGGCTTCTTGCATGTCCGAGGACGTGCCTAAAAGTAAACATATGGCGGGCCCGGACGACTACAGGGCTATCGATTACCCCGTGTTCTGCAGACCTGCCGAGACGCCGGTCACAGTCGAAAGAATCAGGCTCATGTACTCGGCCTTCTTCTCCTCGGCCATCTCGTCCTGGTTCATACGCACCTCGCGAAGGGCGCGGACCTGGGCGATGGACAGGGCGTCGACGTAGGGGTTACGCACGCGAACGGCACAGCCGAGCACGCGACGACGCTGCAGCGGCCACTCGTCACCGACGATGGCAAGGACCCACTTACGGGTGAGCTGCATCTCGGTAAAGACCTTCTTGGACAGATCATCGCGGTCGCCCAGATGCAGATACATCTTGGCAATGCGCTGATCGGTCTTAGCAATCGACATCTCGATGTTATCGATAAAGGTGCGGAAGAACGGCCACTCCTGGTAGGCAGCCTTGAGCTGGTCAAGATCGCCCAGCTGCTCGCAGGCGGTGCCCAGGCCGTACCAAGCGGCCAGGTTAATGCGTGCCTGGCTCCAGCTGAAAATCCACGGAATGGTACGCAGGTCGTCGAGCGACTTGGCACCCAAGCCGCGCTTGGCGGGACGCGAGCCAATCGGCAGCAGACCGACCTCGGTCAGCGGCGTCACAGTCGAGAACCACGGTGCAAAGTCCTCGGTGTTCAGCAGGTCCAGATAGCGCTCGTGGCTTGCGGCGTTGAGTTTCTCGGCCATATCCCAGAACTTCTGCGTGGTCTCGGTGTTGGTCTTCTCGACGCTCGGGGCCGACTGCAAAAGCGTTGCGGCGGCAACGGACTCAACATGGCGCTGAGCCAGCGTGCGGTTGCCGTAACGGGCAAAGATGACCTCACCCTGCTCGGTGAGCTTAAAGAAGCAGTTGACCGAACCCTTGGGCTGCGCCAGTACGGCCTTGTTGGCCGGGCCGCCACCACGGCCCACGGCGCCGCCGCGACCGTGCATGAGCACCAGGTCGATATCGTTCTTCTCGGCCCACTTGGCGATGCGCTCCTGCGCGGAGTGCAGCGCAAGCATGGCCGTGGTAGGACCGGCATCCTTGGAGGAGTCGGAGTAACCCAGCATAACCTCCATGCGGCGGTTGGTCTGGGCAAGACGCTTCTGCACCACGGGCAGCGTAAGCATCTGGTCGAGCACGTCAACACAGCCCTCGAGGTCCTCGAGCTGCTCGAACAGCGGGATCACGTCGAGCTCGGGAACGTCCTCCTCGTGTGCGAAGGACAGGTGGGCCAGCTCAAAGACGTCGGCCACATGCTGGGCACTCTTGGTAAACGAGATGATGTAGCGGTGTGCCATCTTCTTACCGTAGCGCTTTTGGATGGAGCCGATAGCGCGGAAGGTATCGATGACCTCGCGCGTCATGGGCTGCAGGTCGCCATGGATACCGTTTTCGTGGATATCCTTAAGGGCGCGGGCATGCACCACGGAGTGCTGACGGAACTCCATCTCGACCATATGGAAGCCGAAGGACTCGACCTGCCAGATGATGGTCTGCACCGGGCCGTAGGCGGCACGGACGGCACCGCAGGCAGCCAGCGAACGCTGAACGACGCGCAGGTCATCCAGGAACTCGTCGGCGCTGTGATACATGGTGTCGGTGATACGGCGTACGGTGGCGTTCAGACGGTCGGCCATGACGAGCATGACGGCGCGATGCGGCTCGTGCTCGGAGATAAGCTCGGCGCGGGCCGTGTAATGCGCACTCATCTCGACCTGATGGTTCCACAGGTTGATGAGCTCGGCAGACGGCTTGCTGTAGGTGGCCTCGAGCGTGAGGTTGCGGCCGATGCGGCGGCACTTGTCCTCGAGCTTGAGCACCATGTGGGTGAAGTACTTGGCGGCGACCTCACGGCTCACCTTGGCGGTAACGTTGGGGTTACCGTCGCGGTCGGAACCGATCCAGCTGCCGGGATGGAAGAACGCCGGGCACAGCGGCGGCACGGTACCGGCCTTGTCACCCAGCACCCAGTCGTCAAAGCGACGATAGATGACGGGGATGACGTCGAACAGCGTGTTATCGAAGATGTCGATGATGGTATCGGCTTCCTCGACCGGCGTGGGCTTCTTGAGCGCGATGGGGCTCGTACGCACCAGGGCGTCGATCTCCTGCAGCATATGGCGCTCGTTCTCCACCAGGTCGGAGCCGCCCAGACGCGGACGCTCCTCCAGCAGGTTAGAGATACGGCGAATCTTGCCCTCGACGGCCTTGCGACGGGCCTCGGTGGGATGCGCGGTAAAGACGGGATGGAACTCAAGCTTACCGAGCAGCTCGTTGGCGCCCTCGACACCCATCTCATCCACCAGCTGGTGATAGGCGACGGTGAGTTCGTTGGCGGGATCGACCTCGGTATCGGTCGATGCGCCGGCCTCACGCTCGCGCAGCTGCTTCACACGGTAGTTCTCCTCCGACAGGTTTGCCAGATGGAAGAAGCTCGTAAAGGCACGGACGATAACCTGCTGCTTATCGAGCGGTAGGCTGTCGATCAAATCGACGACCTCGCGAAACGCCACAGCAGTGGGCTCGTCGGCGGTGGGCACGCCCTGCTCGTCGACGGCCTCGTCGGCGGCACGGCTACCGGGGTTGCCGGCATTGGCCACGATCTCGGCCGACAGAATCTTGTCGAACAGGTCCGCGATCTCGGGATCATACTCGCTAAGCACACGGCGCTCCAGGCGCAGGAACAGCGCAAGGTTGTCGCGCAGCTCCTCGGGAATCTCAATCTCGGCGAGACGCTCCCTGGACTCGGCATTCGAGCCGATTCGGTTAACGAGGCGGTTGACCACGGCAGCGACGCGCGCCGCGGCTTCGGGTACAGACTGGTTGCTTAGGTTCTCAGCCACGTTTCCTCCCATTCCTCCTTCTATGCACGTAACATGCGGTATTCATTATAGGCACTTGAGAAACACTTTCGACACTGATTGCGCTTTACCACACAAAAGTATTTTCTGCATTGCAAGGATTTTTGCCCCAAATGGTCGTATTTCTCGGTGGGCGGCATATGCAAACGGGGACATTCCGCATAAATGCGAAACACCCCCGTAACAATCGTTCGCCGCGAGCGGGACGCGTTAGCGGACCCGCAGCTCAAAATGATGCGCTACAGGCGCTCTCGAACCGCCTCGACCACGTTGGCCAGATCGACCAGCACCTCGTCATGGCTCTGCATGTCGCGCACCTTGACCTTGCCGGCGGCAAGCTCGTCGCCGCCCAAGACCAAAATGAGCTTGGCGCCCACCTTGTCGGCCTGCTTAAACTGAGCCTTGAGCGAACGACCCTGATAGTCTGCCTCGGTCACGATGCCTGCAGCGCGAAGCTTCTGCGTAATGGCAAAAACGTTCTGACGCAGTTCCTTGCCGGCGTTGGCAACGTAGACACACGGAGCCTCATCGGCACCCAGGTCGCTGCCAAAGGCCTGCAGGGCCAGCAGGGCGCGCTCAAAACCGACGGCGAAGCCGACACCGGCCGTGGGCTTGCCGCCCTCGAGCTCGACCAGGCCGTCGTAGCGGCCGCCGCCACCGATGGAGCCGACGCCGGCGCCGGGGGCCTCGACCTCAAAGACGGTACGGGTGTAGTAGTCCAGGCCGCGCACCAGGGTGGGATCCTCGACATACTCGATGCCGGCGGCATCCAGATAGCGCTTGACCTGCTCGTAGTGCTCGCGGCACTCGTCGCACAGGTTGTCACCCATCAGCGGGGCCTCGGCCATGATCTCGCGGCAATGGTCGTTCTTGCAGTCGAAGGCGCGCAGCGGGTTGAGCTCGGCGCGCTCGCGGCACTCATCGCACATCTCGTCGGCGTGATCGAGAATGAACTGCTTGACCTGCTCGCGATAGGCCGGACGGCACTGGGCATCACCCATCGAGTTAATGAGCAGACGGAGCTTGGAAAGATCGAAGCCCAGACGCTTGTAGAACTCCATGAGCATAATGATGCACTCGGCGTCCGCAGCCGGATCGGGAGCACCGAGCCACTCGATGCCCACCTGATGGAACTGACGCAGGCGGCCCTTCTGGGGGCGCTCGCCGCGGAACATGGCCTCGGCATAGTAGGCCTTAAACGGCGTGGAGCCCTGGGGCACCAGGTTGTTCTCCACGACGGCGCGCACCACGCCGGCAGTGCCCTCGGGACGAAGCGCCAAGCGCTGTTTGGGCTTGAGCTTGGCATCGGTGCCCTCGGTAAAGACACGCTCCAGGTTGGCGCCGCTAAACACGCGGAACATCTCCTTGCGCACGACATCGGTCGACTGGCCGATGCCGTGGACAAACACGTCCACCTGCTCGATCGCGGGCGTCTCGATGGGCTTAAAGCCAAACGGCTCGAACACGCCGGCAGCGATCCGCTGCATCTTTTGCCAGGCGCGCATCTCGGCGCCGATAAGGTCGCGGGTTCCCTCCGCCTTCTGTGCCTGCATGGGCAAACACCTTTCTTTTAGTATCGCGTCATAGGTAGTGGTCATTATACGGCACAAAAACAAAACGCGGCGACGCGTCTGACCGAACGAGGGTATGGGGGCTCGTTCGGCCAGACGTGCCGCCGCTGCAGCCGATCCGCTTTCCTCCGCCCCCTTCGAATCACACGATCTGTTGGGGACAGAGGAAAACGGATCATTTCGTATGCCCGTGGCCGCCTTGGAAACCGAATGATGGTACGAGCATCCATTCGGCTTCCAAGGCGACCACGGACAGAACACGGGGCGAACAGAAAAGAGCGACGGACGTCTACTCCCCCGCCACGCTCGCACGCAGCTTAGCGGCGATGGGCTCGGATGCCAGCAGGAATACGAGCATGACCACAGAACACACCAGGCACACGATCCAGGTGCTCGCAAAGGAGCCCGTGGCATCGAACAGCACGCCCGAGACAATGGCACCCACGGTGCCGCCGACCATCTCGAGCGAGGTAATGGTGCCCGTGACCTTGCCCAGATCGGCCATGCCAAACTGCTTGGACGCGGCGATAGTGGGCGTGATGGTGCCCATGCACGTTCCGACACCAAAGCTCACGGCAGCCACGATGGGACCAAGATCGGTCGCGGGGAAGCACAGGGCGACGCAGGCGATAATGCACGCAACGGATCCCAACACGTTGCCAAAACGTAGGCCAAAGCGATCGTAAATGACGCCGAGCGAAATCTTGGCGATAACGACGGTGACCATATAGGCCGAAAGCACAGTGCCCGCCCACACGGGATCGTGACCGCCCGTGACAATCTTGGCGCCGTTGACGGTAACGCTCGTCATGTTGGTGATCTGGTTGGGCAAGATGGCACCGTTAACGAGGCCCATAAAGAGAAAGGCGACGACAAGCAGCCAAAACGCCGGGCTCTTCTTGATACGAGACCAACCGACGTTAACCTCGGGAGCCGTGTGCTCGTCCTTGTCGCCAGCTGTCGAGACGGACGGATCGCCCGGGTTCTCGCCGAGCGGCTTAAGGCCTATCTCAGAAGGCTTGGTGCGGAAGGAATAGGCCGTGATGGGCAACGCCGCCACCATGCAGATAGCCGCGAGCACCAGGAAGGCGGAACGCCAGCCAACGCTCACGATAAGCGAGCTCACGGTGGGAGACAGAACAGCGCCTCCAAAGCCCGAGCCCGAAAGTGCTATGGAGATCGCAAGACCTCGCTTGGCCGTAAACCAGTTGGCGGTCACAAGGCTAATGAGCAGGCGGGTCGAGGCGACGGCAAAGCAGCCCGAGACGGCAAAGAGCACGTAGACCTGCCACAGCTCACCGACAAAGCTCATCCCGGCAAGAACGGCAGAGGTGGCGATAACGGTAAGGGAACCCAAGATGCGACCGCTCACTTTGTCGGCAACATGGCCAATGACAAGCGAGCCGACAACGCTCACCACGGTTGAGATGGCGTTGGAGATGTTGTACTGAGCAAGGGAAATGCCCAAGTCGCTCACGATAAGCGGCTGAAACAGGCTCATGCAGTTAACGAAAATCGTGTAACACGTGGCCATGATGACAAAGCCGGAGGCCACGACGAGCCAACCGGGGAAGAATTTATGCTGCTGGGACATGGATTACTCCTTGTGGTCGGCGATATAGCCCAGGGCGACCGCCGCATAAGCCGCGGCGCCGAGCGGCAACTCGGCATCGCTAAAGCGTGCCTTGGGATGGTGCTGGGCAAAGTGCTCGTCCGTATCGGTCACAGCCGCACCGAACGTAAAGTACGCGCTCGGTATCTCGCTCGAGATAAGCGCAAAGTCCTCGCTCGCCATGGCATGGAACAGAGGCAGGAAGGCGGCCTTGGGCAACGTCGCACCCACATAGCCAAGCGAAGCCTGGGTCATATCGTCATCGAGCACGAGCGGGGGAACATCCGAGAGCGTCTCGATAGTCGCCGGCGTACGATAAGTCGTGGCAACGCCTTTGACGACCTCCGCGATGCGGGTCTTGAGGTGCTCCATGAGCTCAACGTCAAAGCCGCGCAATGTTCCCTCGAGCACGCAGGTGTCGGGAATCACATTGGCCGCTTGGCCACCGGCAAACTTACCCACGGTGAGCGCGACCTCCTTGGCCGCCGGCACCTCGCGAGCGATAAGCTCCTGGAGCGCCAGGTGCACATGCACGCCTGCCGTGATGGGGTCGATGCAGATCTCGGGACTCGAACCGTGGCCGCCCTTGCCCTGCAGCGTGATGCGGAAACCGTACACGCCCGAAAGCGCCGGGCTGCCGTAGAGCACCAGGCCAAGCGGCGACTGGCTGTTGACATGCATGGCAAAAGCCGCCTGAGGACGCGGGTTCTCGAGCAAGCCGTCGGCGATGGCAGCACGTGCCCCCTCAAAGGTCTCCTCGCCCGGCTGGAACAACAGCTTGACGGTGGCATTGGCGTCGACAAGCGCGGCCTCGCGAGCCTTGAGCAGGCGCGCCGCACCAAGCAGCGCCGTCGCGTGCATATCATGACCGCAAGCATGCATGCAGCCATTGGTAGATGCAAAGGGCTCGCCGGATTCCTCGACAACGGGCAGGGCATCCATGTCGCCGCGCAGCATAACGACCGTACCGGCCTGTTCGTCCGTGCAGACGCCATTGCCCTGGGCCGCGGCGGCACCGGCACCGACAAGGCCCACAACGCAGGAACCATCGACGAGCGTGGAAAATGGGATGTCCATCTCGTTCAGGCGCGCTTGGATATACGCAGAGGTCTGTGGGAGGTCGTTACCGAGTTCGGGCATCCGATGCAGATCGTGACGCCATGCGGCAAGCTCATCGGCAAAAGCCTGAGCCTCTTTGACCAGACCGTCACCAATGGCGGCTTGCGCCGCCGCTGAGGTCTGGAGCGCTGGTTGTGGTTGGAAATCGGACAGAGCTGGTGCCATAGATGCCCTCCAGTAAAGTTTTAGCAGCAAGCACTTTCATACTCTAAAGTGCAAGGCATAACTTTAAAAGTGACGCATAAAAAACGCCGCCCCAGAGGGACGGCGCAACAGATTGTTTACAAACGCGCTCGCGGCTTTTTACGCAAAAAGTCAAAGTGCGTCTCGCTCAAGATAATCGACAGGAAGATGAGCGCAAAGCCGGCAAGCAAACGCGAGGTGAGCACCTCCCCCATCAGCAGCACCGAGAACAGCACGCCCGATGGCGACTCCATCGAAAGCAGTAGTGAGCCCGTCGAGGCCGGGACATGCGCCAAGCCCACGTTTTGGATGAGCAAACCCACACATGTGCAGCCCACCGAGAGAAATGCCATCACGCCAATAAAGCTCGGCGTCCACACGGATAAAGGCGCCTGGGTCTCGAACGGCAGCGAAGAGATCAGGCACAGCACACCGTTGCCCGCAAACATCCAAAACGTGATGACGTTGATGTCCATCTTGCGACCGTACTTAGCGGCCACCGCCATCTGGATGGCAAAGAAGACCGCGCCGCCCAGCGTAATAACATCGCCGACATTGAACTCGACGCTATCAAGCGCCACCAAGCCAATGCCCGCCAGACACAGCAACGCGGCGCCCAAGTTGTAACGGGTAAGTTTTTCGCCGCTTAGGACATAGCTCGCAAACGGAACCAAGATGCAGTACGTGCCCGTCAAAAACGCGCTTTTGCCTGCCGTGGTCTGCGCCAGGCCAATCGTCTGCAAACCGTAGGCACCCCACATGAGCGCGCCCATGCCAAGTCCAACAATCAGATTTCGAGCGTTGAAATGGGCAACAATGCGCTTGTGGAAGACGGCAAGCATGACCAGCGACGCCGGAAGAAAGCGAATGTAGAGCAGCTCGAACACCGGAATGGTATCGAGCGCGTCCTTCATGGTGGTAAAGGAATAGCCCCAGATGACCGCTATCGAAAGCAGCAAGACCTTCCAGAACAGCGGCGAGCGCGCACCGGCACCGCGAGAGGCACCGCCGGCACCCAGATCTTCGCGGGCTACAGGGCTATCGGGCATATTTTCGATTTCAATAGCGGCATGATGGGCCATAGGGCATCCTCGCGCTCGGTCTGGGCGTGGTGTCCGCACGCGCGCGACCGCATGCCGCCTCATGGTCAAATAAAAACGGGACGCGCCGGACCCCCGGCACGCCCCGCAACTGTAGCAACAATCAAGCAGCCCACGCAATTCAGCCCACTAAAGTATCGAACACAAAAGCCTCGATGCTCCGGCAACATCAGCGTTCACATTGTTGCGCTAGATTAATTTAGTACTCTCCAGCTTTTCGATAATCCAGTCGTTGGCTTTGATGACCGGACGGCGGAAGACCACACCCAGGGCCAGCGACGGAATCAGATAGCTCGCCAGAATACCCAGCTCAACCCAGTACTCCATATGGTAGGCGCCAGCCATGGCAGCATGCATGGCATTGATGCCATGGGTAAACGGCAGGAACGGATAGATCGCCTGGAACACGGGGCCGGTCATCTCGATGGGGAATGTACCGCCCGAACCACCGACCTGCATGACTAACAGCACGACAGCGAGCGCCTTGCCGATATCGCCAAACGAAACCGTAAGCGTGTAGACGATATTGGAGAACACGAGACTCGCGATCCAGCCCGCCAACACAAACTGCAGCGGGTTGTCGCACTGGATTCCAAAGAACAAGATATCGCCGGCGCACACGAGCGTCGCCTGCAGCAAGGCCAAGCCGCCAAAGAACAAGTAGCGGCCCAAATAGATCTCGTGCAGGCGTACGGGGATGAGCTCGTTGATAAGCTCATCGTCGACCGAGACCTTCATCATGGCTGCCAGCACAATCGAACCCACCCACAGCGACAGAATCGTATAGAACGGCGCCATGGCCGAACCGTAGTTGCGGATCGGATAGACCGGCTTGCGGTCGAGCGCGACGGGGCCGGAAAGCGACACGGCCAAACCCTCGGGATCGTTGCCGATCATCGTCTTAATCGTCGCAAGATCATCCGACATCAAGGCACCGTCGAGCTCGTCCTTAAACGCGCCGATCTTATCCGACGCCTCGCCCAGCTGATCGGAAACCTTGTTGACCAGCTTTGCAGCCTTTGAGAGGCCCTTTGCCAGCGAACCGGATGCATCGGTCAGGCCGTCTACGGCGCTATCCAAATCGCCCGAGATACCATCGAGCGAGTCTAGAATGCCCGAGACGGTCTTCTTGAGCTCCTTGGCCTTAACCGAGAACGTGGAATCGTAATCGGATTTGGCGCCCGCAATGCCGGCCTTGGCATCGGCGATGGCCTGATCGACCTCGGCACGCGTGCTGTTGACCTCTGCCATGCTGTCAGAAAGGGACTTAGCAGTTGCCGTCAGGTCCTTGGCGTTGTTGCGATACTCCACCGCGATCCTGCCCAGCGATGTTGCTACAGACTTAAGGCTCTCCTGGAGCTTTTCGTCACTGACCTGCTCGGCAAAGCCGCGGAGCTGGTCGGCCGTGGCGTCGATATCGTCGGCACGTGTATTGAGCGCCGCCGCGGCATCGTTGAGCTGGGACACCGTAAGGTCCACATGCTGGTTTGCGGTGTCGAACGCCTTCGCGAGCTCGGCAGACACATTATCGAACGAGCCCGCGCTTCCGTCAATCGCCGCGTCAACGGCATCGTTGGCGGCCTTGAGCGCTTCCTTGGAATCATTGATGCCGCTCTTGGCGTGTTCCATCAACTGCTTGGTCGACTCATCGACGGTACCCGCCTGCTGGAGCATACCGCTCGCCGACGTCAGCGAATCGGACGTGGAGCTCAAAATGCCCGCAAGCGACGTTGCGCTGGCCTGAACGCCCTGCAGGTCCTGGACCGAATCGCCGAGCGTCGAGGACAGGTTGGCGATAAAGTTGCTGACCTGGTCGGTGCTCATGTAATCGAGCAGGCTGGACACCGTCTTAAGACCGATGCTCGTAATGGTCTCGGTAAAAGTTTCGTTAACCTGGCTTTGAACGGCGTTCGAACCCTTCTCGGTCACGATCTGCGCGATGGCGTTGGCCTTCTGGTTCTCGTAAAACTCGATATCGGCGTGCTTCACCTCAGTCGAGAAAAGCGTCATCATGTCGGCGCTAAACGTTTTAGGGATAACGACGGCAGCGTAGTACGCGCCCGACTTAACGCCCTCGATCGCCTTATCGCGGTCGTTGAGGACAACCCAGTCGAAGTTCTCGTTGCCGCGCAGGGTGGCGGTTACGTTTTCGCCCACGTTGACCTCGACGGGAATCAGATCGCTCTCGTAGCCCTCGTCGGTGTTGACCACGGCAATCTTAAGATTGCCGGTGTTGCCGTACGGATCCCAGCTGCCGGCGATGTTAAACCACGCGTACAGACACGGTACGATAATGAGGCCCATCACGACAATCAGGCCGATCACGGAGCGAGACACGTTTTGGACATCGCGCTTAAACAGATGCAGGATGTTCTTCATTTATGCCTCACCTCCTTTGGAGTACTTGCCAAGCGCGGTGGTATCTCCATCATTTGTGGCTGTGCTGTCGCTGCCCTGAGATTTATGGTGCGATCCTATATGCGGCAAGCGGCCCGCGGACTGATCGCCGCCCTTGGCACCACGCTCGCTGGCGTTGTGGCCAAACATGTGGCGGGCGGCAGGAATGGCGGCCGTGTGTTCGCGCATCTCGCGACGCAAGTCCTCATCCGAAAGCGCCGAGATGCGCATCTGGGTATTGAGGCTCGCGCGGATATATTCGATATTGATAAGCCAGCCGCAGATAGCAATAACCGAGATGATCCAAATGACAAGCAGGATGATCTTGCCGTTATTGTCGATATCGAGCACCGTCGAGAGCACAAAGAGCAGGACCTGAACGCCCACCACGGCGGCAAAACCGCCCTTGATGTAGTAGGGGTAACGGTGCTCAAAGGTTACCGCATGGTCGAGCAGTTCGCGACGGTACGAATCAGAATCGAGCATGACACGCATGGCCGTGCGCAGCGAGTAGCGCTGGCGCGGCAGGTCGTTGGACTCGCAAATCATCATACCGGTCGTGGAAAGCTGTTTATCAAAGAGCAGGTTAAGGTTGAGCAGCAGCGGACGCAGCTGCAGGCCGATAAAGAGCGCCACGATCAAGAACACGCCCAGAATGCACAGGTTAAACAGGTAGTTGAACGAATACATGCCGCCGACCGTCTCGCGCAGCAGATTGATGCCGTAGGTAAAGGGCAGCAGCGGATGCAGCCACTGGAAGAAGCCGGGCATCATCTCGATGGGGTACATGCCCGAAGAGCCCGGAATCTGCACAATGACCAGGATGACGCCGATCGCCTTGCCGATATGCTTAAACGTGGTGGACAGCGCATAGATGATATTGACGTAGGTGAACGAAATGGCGATGCCGCCCAGCACGAACAGCAGCGGGCTGACGCACTGCACGCCAATCACCAGATCGCCTACCGTAACGATGATGGCCTGGAACGCGCCCAGGATCACCAGTAGCAGCCAGCGGCCAAAGTAGCCCTGACGCGCGGTAAAGCTGCCGATGCCTTCGCGGTCGACCTCGAGCTTGTAGATAGCGATAAGCACGTAGCCGCCCACCCAAAGCGCCAGATTGGTATAGAAGGGAGCGATGCCCGAGCCAAAGCTCTTGACCGGGAAAATTGACTTGGAAGTCAGCTCTACGGGAGATGCCATAAAGTCTGCCACGTCATTGACGTCGACACCCATCAGATCAGCCAGCTCGCCCATGGACTCGGAGGTCTGCAGCGCCGCAATGTCGTTGGCGGCGGTTGCGAGCTTGTCCTGGACCTTGCCAAGCGAGGCATCGGTCTGGGACAGCGTGGTCTTGGCCTGACCGAGCGTAGCGTTGAGTTGCGAAAGTGTACCGCGCGCACTTGCAATAGTAGGCGTGAGGCCAGACACGATTCCCGTCAGATCACCCGAGACGGCGGCAAATGAATCAAGCGCGCTCGAGGCCTTCGGCAGCGCGTTTTGACCCAGGTCCGTCTGGGCCTGGCCAAGGTTAGTCGCACCGGTCTGGATTGCGTTATTGATAGCGTCGCTGACACCCGAGACAGCCGCGGCGTCATTCGCCATGGCGCTCGACTGCGCAGACAGACTATCCTTGATGCTCTGAAGTTTTTCATTCTGCTCGCGGAGCAAATCGATGGTCGATACAATGCGCGCGTCAATTTCCTCGGAACCTGTCGACGTGTCATTAACGAGAATTTCCAAGTGCCCGATAACGGCCTTATTGTGGTCGATCGTCGCCTGGAGAGACTCAAGCGAGTTGTCGATACGGGTGGTCGTAGATGTGACCGTGCCCGTCAGCTTGCCAATCGCAGCGTTCGCGGAGGCTGACGTTTTGGTGAGCGCAAGGCTGCCTTCCGAGAGCGCCTTGGAGAGCGAGGTGATGGAATTACCCGCCGTGGCGCGAGCCTCGCCCAGCAGGTCGTTGCCCTGGGAGATCGCCTGCGTCAGCGACGGCGCCTGACCCTGTAGACCGGCAAGTGCTGCATCTGCCGAGGCAATGGAACCACTCGTCTTATCGATGGCGGCATTCATGTCGCCAATCGAACCACGCACCTCGCCCAAGGTATCGGATGCTTCGGACACCGAACTTGCCAGCGAATCCTGGGTCTGGGTTGCCTTGTCCTTTAAATCGACTCCGGCATCCTTGGCGATACCGGCAACAGTCTCGCCCGCCGTGGAGACAAATTCCGAGTTGATCTGCTCCTCGATGGTGCTTGCGCCGGTGTCGGTAACCTTCGGCGCAATAGCGCTCTTCTTCTCATTGACGTAGTACGTAAGCTTGGGCTGATGGTAGTTGCCGTCGAGCATCGAAACCAGGTTATCTGAAAAGTTCTTGGGGATTACGATGGCCGCATAGTACTCACCGCTCTCGACGCCCTCTTTGGCATCGGCCGCCGAATCGACGAAGGTCCAGCCCAGCCGATCGTTCTCCTTGAGCTGATCGACGACCTTATCGCCCGCGTTGAGCTCGCCCACCAAGTCGTTTTGGGTGCCCTGATCGTTGTTGGCGATGGCAATCTTGATACCCTGGGTGTTTCCGTACGGATCCCAGTTGGCAACGATGTTGTACCAGGCATACAGCGAGGGAATAACACACACGCCGAGGGTAACCACCAGGGCGACGGGGTTCACGATCAATCGCTTGATGTCGCGTTTAAAGATTGCAAAGGAAACCTTTGCATCGGATAGTTTGCTGCCGAGACTCACGCTTGGACCATCCATCCTGTCGTTGAATCGAATCGTACTATCGATAACCATTGTACGAAGGCGTTTTAACGTCTCGATGCACAATGGTATTGAGTTTTGCGGGTAGCAATATACTACGAAGATGAGTTAACGTACAGTTGTACAGTATCTTAAATTTCAGCAGGTCACAAAACCACAACCCGCACAAATTAGCAACCCAACTAGTCATTGGGGACGTTCTTTAGTCATTAGGGACGTTCTTAAACGACCAGTCAAACAAGAACGCCCCCAATGACTACTTAGGATCACGAAAGCGTCGCTGGTTGAGCATAAGTCAGCGAAAACGCCCCTAAGCGAGCAAGGTGACGTGAAAGAGGAGGGAAGCGTACTTCGGTACGCGACCGACGATTGAACGTCAGATTGCCGCTTAGGGGCGTTTGCAGCGTCGACCGGTCTGCCGTTCGTTAGAACGGCAGAACCAATAGGTTCGTTAGAACGGCGGAACTGAGGGCAGCGTCGAGCCGTTACGCGGTTCGTAGAACCGCGTAACTTAAGTTACATTAGCTCGCAGACAGCCGCCGCGAAGGCAACGGGGTCCTCGGGCAAAATACCCTCGACGAGCAGGGCCTGGTCATAGAGCAGGCCGGAGTACTGCTTGATCTTGTCGGCAGCGCCCGCCTTCTGAGCAGCGACGAGCTTGGCAAAGACCGGGTGCTTGGCGTTGAGCTCGAGCACACGCTGGCTCTTGGGCATACCGTCGGGCGCACCCTCGGGACCCTTCTGAAGCACCTTCTCCATCTCGAGCGAAAGCGGACCCTCGGTGGTGATGCACGCGGGAGCATCGGTCAGGCGCGCAGAGACGGCGACCTTCTCGACCTTGTCACCGAGTGCCTCCTTCATGGCGCTAAAGAGGTCCTCGTTCTCCTTAGTGGCGTCCTCGGCCTCCTTCTTCTCGTCCTCGGTCGCCAGGTCAAGATCGCCGGTAGCGACATTCTTGAGCTCCAGGTGACGATCTTCGACCTCGGGCTCGGCACCGTCGGCAACAGCCTTCTCGGCAGCCTCGCGGGCAGCATCGTCCTCGTAGATCTTGGGCATATCGACGGCAACGTACTCACGCATAGCCTGGAATGTGAACTCATCTACATCCTGCGTCAGCAGCAGCACGTCATAGCCTCGGTCGAGCACACCCTTTACCACGGGCATCTTGGCCAAGCGCTCACGCGAGTCGCCGGCGGCGTAGTAGATGGCCTTCTGATCTTCGGGCATGCCCTTGGCATACTCGGCCAGGGTAATCATCTTCTGCTCCTTGGCAGACCAGAACAGCAGCAGGTCGGCGAGCTCATCGGCCTTCATGCCATAGCTCGAATAGATGCCGTACTTAAGGCCACGGCCAAAGTTCTCAAAGAACTTCTCGTAGGCCTCGCGGTCGTTGTCACGCATATCCTCAAGGTCGGCGGTAATCTTCTTTTCCACACGCTTGGCGATGGCCTTGAGCTGACGGTTCTGCTGCAGCGTCTCGCGCGAGATGTTGAGCGACACGTCGGCGGAATCCACGACGCCGCGGACAAAGTTATAGTAGTCGGGAAGCAGGTCGTCGCACTTCTCCATGATCAGGACGTTGGAGCTGTAGAGCGCCAGGCCCTTCTCGTAGTCCTTACTGTACAAATCGAACGGCGCGCGGCCCGGCACAAACAGCAGGGCGTCGTACTCGAGCGTACCCTCGGCGTGGAAGCTGATGGTGCGCGCAGGATCGTCAAAGTCGTGGAACGTAGACTTGTAGAACTCGTCATAGTCCTTCTGCTCAACATCGGAGCTGCGCTTCTTCCAGATCGGCGTCATGGAGTTAACGGTCTCGAGCTCCTGGTAGTCCTCGTACTCGGGCTTGTAATCCTCCGGCGCGTCCTCGGGCTTGGGTTTCTGGCGGCTCTTGGAGACCATCATTTGGATCGGGTAGCGCACATAGTTGCTGTACTGCTGAATCAGGCTCTTGAGGCCCCACTCGGTCAGGAAGCGATCGTAGGTCTCGGCCTCGCCATCGGCGTCGAGCTTCTCGTTCTCGCGCAGCGTCAGGATGACATCGGTGCCGTGCTCGGCGCGCTCGCCGTCCTCGATGGTATAGCCCTCAAGACCGTCGGATTCCCACACATGGGCGACATCCTCGCCATAAGCGCGGCTGACCACCTTCACGTGGCTGGCGACCATAAAGGCCGAGTAGAAGCCCACGCCAAACTGACCGATGATGTCGACATCCGAACCCTGCTGCTCGGCGTTCTCGGTCTTAAACTCCTCGGAGCCGGAATGGGCGATGGTGCCCAGGTTGCGCTCGAGCTCCTCGGCGGTCATGCCAATGCCGTTATCCGAGATGGTAATGGTGCGGGCGTCTTTATCAAAGGAGACGCGAATAGCCAGGTCGCCCTGGTCGAGCTTGACGCTCGGATCCTGCAGGCTCTTAAAGTTGAGCTTGTCGACGGCGTCGCTCGCGTTAGAGATAAGCTCGCGCAGGAAGATTTCCTTGTTGGTGTAGATGGAGTTGATCATGAGGTCGAGCAACTTTTTGCTCTCGGTCTTAAATTGACGCATGTGCAGTCCTTTCGCGCTACCCCCGTCCGCAAAAACAGCCCGGTTGCCCGAGCCGTATCGCAGACCTGCTATGTTCAGACTTAGATTTTATAACCCATTAGCGCGCATATATACATGCGGAATCGAAAAACTGTATGTCCGAGCACTCCGATACGCCAATTGCCGAGGAGTGTTCCCAACTGCCGACAGAAAAGGAACGTCCCTATCTGCCATCTACGCGCTTGGCCATCCAGGCATGGGGTTGGCCCTCGTCTTCGTAGTCAACCGGGGCAATTTGTGTGTAGCCAGCCTTTTCATAGAGCGGCAACACGTATTCCTGCGCGTGCAGCTTAATAAGTTTAGCGCCGGCATCGCGTGCGCATGTATCGCTGGCCTCGACGATCGCGCTTGCCAACCCGCGACGACGCATAGCCGGCAGCACGGCGACGCGCCCCATAATGTAGGTCTCCCCCGCAGCGACGCCTTCGTCCAAGTCGCACGCCGGTGGCACCGGAGCCTCCGCATCTGCCGCGCGCTCCAGCTCCTCGGGAAACACGCGCGAGCAGCCGGTGAGTTGGCCATCCACATACAGCGTCACATGGATGCAGCCCGGGTCCTCGTCAATCTGGTCAAACTCGTTTTCATAGCCTTGTTCGTCCATAAAAACGGCGCGGCGCACCAGCGCCGCGTCCTCAAAGCAACCTGTCTTAAGTTGGATATCCAAAGCGGCCCCTTTATCGGTGTTCTTCGCCTTAGCCATGCCTATTTACCACCTTTCATAGCCGGAATTCGGCCAACAACGGGAATACCCAGGAGCTCTTCTGCCTCTTCGGCACCGCGGATGCGCATGTTGAGTATATCTGCCAAAACAACGTAGGCAATTGCGATAAAGACGCCGGCAAGGAACGCAACGGCAACATACAGCAAGCGCTCGGGGTCGCTCGGAGACTCAGGGGTCTTGGCTTCATCGACCACGTTAATGCTCTGGGCGGCGCCAACATTCTGAGCAACCGTGCTTACCGAGTTGGCCATTGCCCTTGCAACCTTGGCCGTCTCCTTGGCATCGGTACCCGTCACCGAAAGCGTAATAACGCGCGTCGTGGTCTCGGACGAAACGGCAATCTTGTAATCATCCAGATCGGAAAGGCCCAGATCCTTGGCAGCACCGCTCTTAACGCTATTGCTGTCGAGCAGCGTGGCGATATCGTTGGAAAGCATCTGGCTCGCCGAAAGGTCGTTATAGCTCATCTGACCGCCGTCGGTCTTAGCGAGAATGTACATGCTCGTCGTGGCGGTGTAGGTATTGTCCATCATGGCAAAGGACGCGATACCCATGACGATCGCACAGACCACCGGAAGGGTAATGACCAGCTTGAGATGCTTTTTAAACAGCTGGAACAATTCGAGAAGGGCCATGCAGCGTGCCTTTCAGTTCCCGAGTTCGTATTGACAAAACTGTCCATTTGTTATCGCATCTTTTTCCCATGTCCAAACTCTATACATAAGCTACAGCGCTTATAACAATGTTGCGCAACAATAACGCCGCACCGGCAACCTCGATGCGGCGTTTACATCAAGGCCAGCGGCCAAGCGCTATGCAAACGGCTCTTTCTGCTGTGCGGGAAACGTCACCGTGATGGTTGTCCCCACCCCCGGCTCACTCGACAGGTCGATATTGGCATGATGGTACAGGGCGGCGTGCTTGACAATGGCCAGGCCCAAACCGGTTCCGCCACGCGCCTTAGAACGACTCTTGTCCACGCGATAAAAACGCTCGAAAACTTTACCCTGCTCCTCGGGCGCAATACCGATACCCGTATCGGCAACAGACAGGTACGGATGACCCTCGTCATTGGTCCCGCAGCGCAGCGTGACCGTACCGCCAGGTCGGTTGTAGCGAATGGCGTTGCTTGCAAGGTTGTAGATCAGCTCGTCAATCAGGCGCGGCACGCCTTCGATCACCATGGGCTTCGTCTCGTGCCCAATGGTCACATTCGACTGCCGGGCAACTTGCTCAAGACGCTGTTCCACCGTCAAAATGGCGCGAGAGAGCTCGATGGGTTCTGTGGACCCAATGGGCACCGCCTCGCCCTCGGATGCTCGCTCCGCCTCGTCCAAGTTGGAAAGCGTAAGAATGTCGTTGACGAGCGCTGCCAGGCGGCCCGCCTCGCGATAGATGCGGCCACCAAAGTTGCGCAAGTCGTCCTCGCCCTCAACCATGCCGTTTGCAATAAGCTCGGCATAGCCCGAAATCGCGGTAAGCGGGGTCTTGAGCTCATGGGTGATATTGGCCGTGAACTCGCGGCGCATTCGGTCGTTGTCCGCTAGCACCGCCATTTGGCGCTTGAGTTCCTGGCGCTGCGACTCGATACGCTCAAGCATGGGGACCATCTCGGCATAGGCGTGCTCATAGCTACGGCGTGGGTGGTCCAAATCTACCTCTTGCAACGGCGCGATGATTGCACGGGACTCACGACGCGCCATAAAAAACGAGAGTACTGCACCCGCTGCTGCGATAAGCAGCATCGGCGCCACCATCGACAGCAAAATCGCCGCAACGCCAGGCTGGGCTTGCGCCAAGCGGACAACCTGGCCGTTATCAAGGGCGACGGCGCGATACAGCATAATCTCGTCGAGCGTAGAGCTTGCGCGCTCCGCGGAACCCAAACCATTCTCAAAGGCCTCGATGACCTCGGGGCGATCGCCATGGTTGGGCAGTGAGGAAGGCGACGCCTCGTTGTCGTAGGCAACCGATCCATCCTTGTTAATCAGCGTAATGCGCAAGTCCTCGCGATCGAGGCTACGCAAGAACGGGATGGGCTCCTGCTGTTCGTCGAGGGCGGCAGCAATGAGCTCGGTTTCCTGCGCCAGATTGGCACTCGTGGCATCCGCCAAGGTGTTTTGCACAAAGAACGCACCCAGCACCGTAAACGCCACGATAACCGCCATGGCGCAAACAAAGATCGTTACAAAAACGCGGTGCGACAGCGTATGTTTTCCCTGGGGGGCGAAGACCACGGGTTACTCCTCCGATGCGCTGGCCGCGGTGTCGTCACCTTCGGCACCGTCACCGGCAGAAGGCTCGGCCAAGCGGTAGCCCACGCCGCGCACGGTCTCGATGGCGCTGGCATGCTCGCCCAGTTTTTGGCGAAGCGTCTGCACGTGCACGTCGACGGTGCGCGAACCGCCGTCGAAGTCCCAGCCCCACACGCTCTGCAGCAACGACTCGCGGGTAAAGACCACACCGGGCTTGCGCATGAGGTACTCGAGCAGGTCGAACTCGCGCAGGGTGAGCTTAAGCGGCTCACCGGCAACGGTCACCTCGCGATGGCTGGGCGAAAGCACGATATCGCCCACGCTGAGCACATCGCTCGCCTGCTTGACCATGCCGCCGCGACGCAGCAGTGCGCGGCAGCGGCTCGCAAGCTCCATGAGCGAAAACGGCTTAGTCAGATAATCGTCGGCACCGCCATCGAGCGCCATCACCTTGTCGAGCTCGGTATCCTTGGCGGTAAGCATCATGATGGGCACCGTCTCCGTCAGGCGATCGGCACGCAGGCGACGCATAATCGCCAAGCCATCGGTATCGGGCAGCATGATATCGAGCAGCACGGCATCGGGCACCCGTCGCGCCACGGCAGCCTTAAACTCACCGTCGCACGAAAAGCCTTCGGCCTCGATCCCCTGCTTGCGCAGTGCATAGACCGTCAAATCCCTGATGTTGTCATCGTCCTCGACGTAATAGATCATGTTGAACCCCTTTGCGGCCGGCATGACCGCATCTTAATCCTAAAGGTACCTTTACTAGATGGTATCAGCCAAAACGCCCCGTCAAATAATCCGCCGTACGCGGGTCAGTAGGATTTTTGAAAAGCTGAGCGGTGGGCGCGTGCTCCACCAACTCACCTAGCAAGAAAAACGCGACGGAATCGGATATGCGCGCCGCCTGCTGCATATTGTGTGTAACGACCACGAGCGTGCAGGTCTCTTTGAGCTCGCAGGCCAGCTGCTCCACCACGAGCGTCGACACGGGATCGAGCGCCGAGGTCGGCTCGTCCATCAACAGAATATCGGGCCGCACGGCAAGCGCACGGGCGATGCACAAACGTTGCTGCTGTCCGCCCGAAAGCCCCAGACCAGACTCCTTGAGTTTGTCCTTGACTTCGTCCCACAGGGCAGCGCGGCGCAGGGAATCCTCGACCAGCTCATCCAGCACAGCGCGATCGCGCACACCCATACCGCGGGGGCCATAGGCGACGTTGTCGTAGATGCTCATGGGAAACGGGTTGGGGCGCTGGAACACCATGCCCACGCGCTGGCGAAGGCGGCAGATATCGTAATCGCCCAGGATATCTTGACCATCGAGCGCAATCTTGCCCTCGATGCGGCAGTCCTTGATGCCGTCGTTCATGCGGTTAAAGCAACGCAGCAACGTCGACTTGCCGCAGCCCGAAGGACCGATAAACGAGGTAATCTGCTTGTCGCGGATCTTGATGGACACATCCTTAAGCGCGTGGTGATCGCCATAGAACAGGTCGAGGCCCTCGACATCGATGCGCGTCGGCGAGGTGGCAAGGTCCTCTGCCGTGGGGCGAGTCGCATCTCCAATTTCGCGCTCATGCGCGGCCTCGGCCTGCGCTTCCATTAGCTCCTCGAGCTCCGTGGGCCCCACAGCCGCAGCAGCCGTCATACCGCATACCTCCACATCGATATCAAATCAGCAGTATCGATAGTAAAAATAGCAGCTCATATAGTCGTGAGGGTATTGTCAAGTGTTTGTAAGGACCTCCTCGATACGCGACGGGCAATCATATCGACCGTGCACACCCAAGCGTCCGCTCAGACACGAAGATAAACCGCACGCGCCAAACCCCAAGCGACACAGCCGGTAAACGATATACTCTAGAGCCAAAGGAGACCATCCCGTCGAAAGCGAAATCAGTGAAGCATCTTACCCCTCTTGTAAAGCGTTCCGCGCAGCTGACCGTTGGCCTTGCCTGCGCCGTCGCCCTTGTCGCCGGCATTCCGTCCGTCGCCGGTGCCCAAGTGCTCACGACCGATAACATTTGCGGCAAAGCCGCCGATGCACGCGGCATTGCAGCCGAAGACCTGCCCGATATCGATGCCTCCAATGCGTTTGTCATGGGTAAAAACGGCACCGTCTACTATGCCCGTAGCGCCGACGAGCAAGTCAAAATCGCCTCGATCACCAAGGTCATGACTGCAATCCTCGCGGTCGAGAACTGCAAAATGGACGAGAAAATCACCGTGAGCAACGCGGCGGCAACCGTAGGCAACTCGACCGCGGGACTCCTCGAAGGCGACGAGCTCACCGTCGAGCAAGCGCTACGCGGCCTGATGATCCCCTCGGGCAACGACGCCGCCATCGCGCTTGCCGAACACGTGGGCAAAAAACTTGACCCCAAGACCAAAGATGCCGTCGCTACGTTTGTAAAAGCCATGAACGAGCGGGCCAAGAAGCTCGGCTGCACGGGAACGCTCTTCGAGAACCCGCACGGGCTGGATTTTGACGAATGGGCCGGCGATATGCATTCAACCGCACACGATGTGGCATTGATGATGCAAGAGGCCATGAAGGACGACACGATTCGCGAAGTCATGGCGAGCAAAGATCCCTGGATCGAAGTGACGGGCGCCGACGGCTCCGATCATTCGCATTCCATGGATACGCACAATGTTTTATTGGGCCAAGACGGCAATATCGGCGGTAAGACCGGCACCACCGACGATGCCGGATACTGCTTTGCAAGCGCCTACAATCGCGATGGCGACGAGATCTATACCGTTGTCTTGAACTCCAGCACCACCGACCAGCGTTTTGCCGATACGGCCACACTTGCTAGTTGGTATTACGACCACAAGGTAACGGTCGAAATCGCCAATACGCAAAAGAAGACCGCCAACGGAAATCCGCTGATGGCACGTGTCAGTCAAACCGACTGGACAGACAAAACGATCGACGCCACGCTTGCCGACCCCACCGCGCAGGCAACGGTGTTCTCACTCGCCGGCGAAGTGACCGAAAAGGTTAGCTACGATGACCTTTCGGGCACGGTGCATGTTGGCGATAAGGTGGGCAGCGTTACATTGAAGCAGGACGGCACCAAGATTGCCGTCATGGACCTGGTTGCCGACGAGGAAGGAACGGGGCCCAATCCCATCGAGTGGCTGCTCGTGAAGCTCGACCGCCTGGGCCGCCGCATCGACAACCGCCCGCTCACAGCCGAGAGCGAGACCGTAGCCAAGGCTCCTGAGGTGTAGGGCCAAAGCGATATCACATCGAACCAAATGAGGCGTCCAACGGGGCGCCTCATTTTGAATACCTCTTAAACGGGATGCGTCAGAATCAACAAAGCGACATTGCTAGCCGTTTACCTTCGCTGTGTCTTTTCGGATCTTGAAAACGGGTCCGCCGGGCATGCTAGTAGATCCTTTCGACCTCCTTGGTCAAGGCCCTGAACAGATCCCCAGTTGAGGGGTCTGCCCCAGGACACAGCGATTGCCAGGCACCCGTTTCTCCGATGGTGCCCGCACTCGTCATAACAAGATCGTCGCTCCGCCTGCGAATGGAGACACTAACGGAGCTGCCATTATGGAACCCATGGATATCGACTTTATTTATGCGCCCATCAGCTAGATAGCTGATAATGACATTGATGCTGTCACCATACTCCGGCAATTCGAAGCCGTGGGAATCCATCAATAGCTTCACGTCCTGATGGTAAATCCGGGCCTCGACGACATTCTTGGGCATTTTCCCCGTCTTTGTTGGAGAGCAAAAGCTGATGCTTGGCTCCTCTTCGCTCATGCCTCGGTCAAACCTAAGCATGCACGGGCATACCGACTCAATGGTTCGCAAGGCGTCCGCCGCGACCTTTTCCTCGGTAAACATCTCCACATCGATGCCGTTTTCTTCCATATAGGCACGGTTTTTGCGTTGAAGCTCTAGCCGAGCCGCAGCCTCCCCATCTCCACGCTGCTCCCAATTTCCGGAATCGGCGACATTTCGATCGAATGTAGAATCAACGGAACACGGCGCCCGCTGTTGAGTCGAATCGCTGTCGCCGAAACGCCTTAGCTCGGAGCGTCTCATCAGTAGTGTCACAATATCAAACAGCCAACCAAATCCAAAAAGACCAAAGGTAAAGAGATATAGAGAGAAGCTGCCCCACATCCGCGCATACGCCCTATGGGCGCCCGACCATCCGAGAAGAAAGCATAACAAAAGCGCCTTGTTTGCTCTGTCAACCGACGTGATTTCTCGAACAAGAGATTTCTGTTCAGGCTTCGCCAAAGGTATGACCTCGTGCGGTGGGACAGATGTTGAGGACGCCCTTGACGCCGAGCGTCGACCGCCTGATTTAGAGACGGCACGAGCGACATCCCCAACCCCGACAGTCGTCCTACTGTATACGGCATTGTAAGCGGCTTTCTTCGGATTCTTGATCCATCCCATGCCCTTCTTACCATAGCCGGGGATTATCGCCCGCTTTACCGCGCGTTTCGCCCTGCCAGTCGTCCGGGCCATGAGTGATGACTTTAGGTTCGGCTTACGCAGCCCGATCTTTACCATGTTCCTACTCCATCCCCTCGGAGCCCTTCCCCATGCCGCGACATCAACAAAACGGCGAATCGGACCTTCGACCCAAAGGTAACACCTTTACGATTTTCAGCATCGTGTCTCATGGCCAACTACGGCCAGATAGACAACTGCTAGAAATACAGAATAATGCAGTAAATAGAAAACGTCCCCTGAACTGAGATAATCCAGAGGACGCATTAGCACGATGAGCGGAAAACTGAAGCGTTTAGGCATGCTTCGAACACCCTCCGCGCTCGCCTGAAGTCCGCGCTCCCGTTCTTCGCACTAAAAAAGGGCCCCAAATGGGACCCTTCTTTAAAGTCTTACTGGCGGAGAGCTGGGGATTCGAACCCCAGATGCCCTTTTGGGGCATACTCGCTTAGCAGGCGAGCACCTTCGGCCTCTCGGTCAGCTCTCCGTAACAGCCGTTCTATAGTAACCAAACAGTCGAGGATGGGCAAGAGGGAATTTGGAGCGATTCCATTTTTACCGTTCCCGTACCGCCTCCAACAAATAGTCGCGCATATACGGAATTGCAAACGAAACACAGCCATAGCCCGCAGGCTCAATCAACCCCGCATCGATGAGACGTTTACGATACGAGCCGACCTTGTTCGCCGGCAACCCCATCTTCTTGGCGATATCACCGTTGGCAATCTCATCGCCCTCGCATTGAGCCATTGCCGCGAGATACTGAAACTGTCGCTCTGAAACCCTGCGCAGCGCCGGGGCAATCACCATAGCATTAAAGCTATCAAGAGCTGCTTGGATACCTTTACGCGCGGACCCTTCGTTCACGCTCTCCGCCCCGCTGCGCGCAGCAACCTGCCAAGCGTAATATCCGACCAACTGGACCATAAAGGGATAGCCTGCTGAAGCCTTTGTTAATAGCTCAGCGGCGTCTTCATCGAGCTCCTTGCCCGCTCGTCTCATTGTATCCTCAAGCGATCCACCGACTTCAAAATCGGAGAGACGAGTGAGTTCGATATGTTTTGCCCGCTGAAGGAAGGTAAGGGTATCATCAACCACCACGCCATCCACCGATGTTGGCAAGCCGGCGAATGCAAAAGCGACATTCGCCCCTTGGCGAATCAAAAGCTGCATCTCATTGCCCAGCTCGCGCATTTCCTCAGTTGAGGCATCCTGAATCTCGTCGAGCGTAATGAGCAGACCTCCGCGCTTCGCGGCATCGTACATTGCCTCGCCCAGATGAGATGCCGACTTCGATACCTCAACGGAGCCAAGGCTGACTCCTAGAATTGATGGGGAAATCGACATTGACTCAAGACGAACATTTCGCTGTAGAGCCTCGAGGATTCTACTGCAAAAACCGGCATTCGAGGCGACGTCAACAACCTCGAATCCTTTTTTTCGCGCAAGATCACCCAATGCATTGAGAAGCACCGTTTTACCTGTGCCTCGGACGCCCGAGATGCGCATGAGTCGATCGGGAGCACCAGGACCATTCTCAAGGGCCTCGGCAAAATCATCCAAAACAGCGTCACGTCCGATAAGCTCAGGCGGATTCATGCCCGCCGTTGGCTTAAAGGGATTAATGGCTTTCGACATTCGACCCTCCTCTGCTAGTTTTAACAACTTTAACAAAGTTTAGCAACTTTAGCAGAGTTTAACAGGTTTAGCAGACCTAGCCGCTTTTGACCTTACCGGTCCTGCTGGAGCCACCCACCTGAGCAAATACAAATGGCTCCATTCAATTTGTCGGCAACCTGCTCGATACAGTAATTCGTACTTTAATTCGCTACGACTTAATTCGTTATACCTTATCTATACGCAAATGTTCCCGGTACGCCGGTAGCAGTAGCCCCTTCGTTTTGTCGGCATGGTGAGCAAATGGGATGACAAGCGCGGTCCAGCCCTTCTATGCCGCTCCTACCCCAACGACCGGCTGAGGGAGCCGAGCTCATCGTTTCCCATCGTGCGCCACATTTGGAAGATGCAGACACGTGCCAGGAAAAAGAAACCGTTATCGACCAGCTGCACAGCAGCGTCTGCCAGCTGGTTGGACACGGCGGGCACCGGCGGCAGTTCGAGCCCCGCCTTACTGATGGTCTCAACCGCTTCCTCGAACGTCGGTGGCTCATTGACACCCATCTCGTTCATAAGGCCCTGCATTTCCTCCAGTGCGTTGCTACCCGACTCCTCGCCGCGCGGTACCAAGCGGTAGCACGCCAACGCCAGCTCGAGCTGATCGCAGTTCCAGTAGGCAAACGCTAGGCGATAGAACAGGTAGCCGATTGAGGAACGGTCACTGGCAATGCGCAGGCCGTGGCGCGCCACCTCAATGACCTCGTCATAGCGCTCCAGACGCGCCAGCACGTTGATGAGTGCAAAGTGTGATTGCATGGATGAGCGCGCCAGATCGTAAAGATGACGCACCTCGGGCAATGCCCGCTCAAAATCCTCCTGATCGGCGTAAAAGCTGCAAATCTCATGCTGGGCAAAGTACAGCGCATCGGGAGCGCGCAAAATACGAACGGAGCGGTCTTCCTCCATTACCGGCAGCACCATACGCACCAGTTGGTTGTCGCAAAACAGCGTCTGGACCGGTCCTGTCGCCAAAAGCTCGGCAACGGCGCACTTGGCCTCCAGCTCCTCAACAAGACGGGAAAAGCCCTCAAACGCACCCGCGCGGTCGACTTTTGCCCGCTCGCGCAACTCAGCGACGCGCGCCACATACGGGTCATCGCCCTCCTCCATAACCTCAAGCTCATCAGCCGTATCGGCAAGCAGCAGGTCGCGCAACGCCGGCGGCAGCGAACGGTGGTCGTCACGCGGGCGAGCATGAACCTCAGCGGGCTCAATCGCATCCGGCGCGTCCGACTCATATGCCTCAAGCATGCGCTTGCACGGCATATCATCCATATCCATGCTTTCAAAATTCTTAGCGGCGGGAACGCAATTGGCCAGATAGGCCGCACGCCCAAAGGAATATGTTGCAATGATGCGCTCGCCCTGCTCGCCATCGGGAGCCGCAATCTGAACGTAGCAGCGCGCAATGCGAGCGCCCGAAGCAAAGCAAGCCGCCGCGAGTGTAAGCGCAATGCGCGCATCGTGCTCGGTGGCCCATGCTGCGCGCTTAGGCTCATCCACCTCGCGCCAGGCATCATCTTGAGCATCGTATTCGCGCTGCGGCAAAGCATCGACAACCGTGCGGCCAAATCGAACCAGCATGATGCCCTCGGCGACGTTCGCTCGATAGATGTAGTCGAGTCGCGTGACCACGTTGAGTGCTTCTACGATACGTGCAAAGCGGGTGCGAACGTCCCACTCGCCACCCGGCTGACACGCAACCGTCCCCGGTTTGGCCCACGGGTTGTCATTCGACAGCGTTTCGAGCAGGTGAGGAACGTCGTTTGTCGTCTTGCTGATATGCCATAGATCAAAGAGCGAGCAGCCCTCAAAGCTTGGCGACGAGGCAACGGGGCCCAACCCCGCCCCAATACGCTCAAGGATGCCGGAGAGGCGGTTAAGACGACCCTCGATAGCAAGCAGCATGTCAATCTCGTCTTGGTCCAGCAGGCTACGATCAAAATTGAGATAGAACAGCTTTGAGCGGTCGATACGCGCTAGGCCCATCTCGGACTTGGCAGCGATGGTGCGCAGTCGGGGCAAATCGACCTCGCTCATAAGGGCGGCGGCATAACGCTCGATACCGCTCGGATTATCGGCATGGTCAACGCGGTAGAGCAACGTCTCGATAGCATCGGGGAGCGGTGCCGTGTTAAAGCCCAAAAACACCTCGACCGGCTCGGGCAACTTTACGAGTTTGATCTTGTTGGCGGTGTTTTTTATACCCTCATCGAGCTCGTCGGCAGGTACCGTGTTCGCAAGGGCGTTTTTGGGGTCGGCAAATATCACGTAGCGCAAGAACATCGAGGCCATAAACTCGCCATAAGGGAGAGCACGGCTCGAATTCCATGTCTCGTGGTCGGACTGCTCACGCATGGCCCCTTCGGGAGAGCCGACCGTTCGCGCGCAAGCGCGCATTGTGCCGTTGGCTCCCCGCACCAAAATCTCGCCAACACTGGAATCGGACTCGTCAAGGACCAATTTCATGTCGGGGTTCTTGGGCAATGGCACTTTCTGAACAGGGCCGTCAACCTTATAGACCTCACCTGACACGCTCACGTAGCCCAAAAGCGATATGTGGCTTTTGCCTACGAATTCGACGACGTAGCAAGACTCTTTAGGATCCTCGCCAAAAACTTTCCAGACAACACCATACGAGCGCCCCGCGGGTTGCTCTGGCATCGATGGAAAACGCTTTTTGGGGTCGAGAAACCTGAGCTTGTATGTCGGACGCTCTGCCACGAAATATCACCCTGATCGGTCGTCTAGCGAAGGAGTGGTCGCGGATGGGCCGCGACATCTACTCGGAATCTTACACGAGTCGATAAGAAATAGTCTCCCGCGGGCGGAGGCGCACGATTCCAGTCGAGTGTCTGGGGTCGAATGGCGGCGTAAAAGAAAAGCCCCCGTTGCCGGAGGCTTTAAGCTCAATTGGTGCGGCGTATAGGATTCCGCGCATCCGCTTCGCGGATCCGCACCGGCTTCGCCCGCCTGCCGGCGCGCTCGCCCGCTCGCTAAAAACGCTCCGCGTTTTCTTTACGCTCGCGCCTCGACCGAGGTTCGAATCCATGCACGGCTTCCAAAAAAGAAAAGCCCCCGTTGCCGGGAGCTTTAAAGTCAATTGGTGCGGCGTATAGGATTCCGCGCATCCGCTTCGCGGATCCGCACCGGCTTCGCCCGCCTGCCGGCGCGCTCGCCCGCTCGCTAAAAACGCTCCGCGTTTTCTTT